>CALXHN010000071.1 GCA_944388105.1 uncultured Gemmiger sp.
GCCGTGGCCATGATGCCGGAGCTGGACCGGATGTACGACGGTCTGTGCACGGCCATTGCCCTATGAGCGCCCGGATGAAGGCCATCCCCGGGGAGATCCCGGCGGAACTGCGCCGCAGGGTAGAAGCCCTGGCCCGCAGCGGCAGGACCGCCATTGTGGCGGTGGACGGGCGCTGCGGCAGCGGCAAGACCGCCCTGGGGGTGGCACTGGGGCGGGCGTTCGGATGTCCGGTGGTGCACACCGACGACTATTACCTGCCCTTTGCCCGCCGGTCCCAGAACTGGAAGGCCACCCCGGCGGCCAACATGGACTTTGCCCGCCTGCGGGCCGAGGTGCTGGACCCGCTGCGGGAGGGCCGGGACGGCGTGTACCGCCCCTATGACTGCCACGCAGACTGCTTTGAGGCCGAGATCCCGGTGCCGGCCGGCAGCCTGCTGGTGCTGGAGGGCAGTTACAGCCACCATCCCATTCTGGGCGGGTACGACCTGACGGTTTTTGTGACCTGCCCGCCTGCCTGCCAGGAACAGCGCCTGCGCGTCCGGGAAGGGGAACACTACGACATGTTCCGCAGCTGCTGGATCCCCCTGGAGGAAGGGTACTTCCGGGTGTTCGACATCCAGAACAAGGCCGACTGCGTGGTGGATACCGACACCACCGGCCAGTGAGCAAGAAATACGGAAAATGCGGGCCCGCCGGCAACGGCGGGCCTTTTTGCGGCCTGCTTCCATCGAAAAACGAAAAAGATTTATTGAAAAACGATAAAAAACACTTGCAAAACGATATGGACTGTGGTATGGTAAGGCTAAGCTGAAGACAGAAAGGGGAACTTTGTATGCCGGATAAGACCCCCGCCCCCGGGCGGGACAAAAGCATTGCCCTGAGCCAGTTCAGTACCCTGTGCATGGGGCTGATCTGCCTGTTCATGGTGGGGTGCGGTCCGCAGCTGGTGAACTGGGCCCTGCGGGACTACACCGGCAGCGCCGCCCTGGGCGCATTGCGCGCGGGGCTGCTGGGGCTGGGCTATGTGTGCGCGGCGCTGGCCTTTGCCACCCTGTACAACCTGTACCGGTTCCTGGGCCGGGTGCAGCAGGGGGCCGTCTTTGTGCGGGCCAACGTGGCCGCGCTGTGGCGCATCAGCTGGTTCTGTGCCGGGGCCGCCTTCCTGTGCACCCCCGCCGGACTGCTGCTGCGGCTGCCCTTCGTCTTTTCCCTGGGGCTGTGCGCCGGATTCATGGCGCTGATCGTCCGGGTCATCATGAATGCCTTCCGTCAGGCGGTGGACATGAAGGACGAACTGGACCTGACGGTGTAAAAGGAGAAGACGGATGTCCATTTATGTGAATCTGGATGTGATGATGGCCCGCCGCCACATGGGCGCAGGAGAACTGGCCGACAAGATCGGCATCACACCGGCCAATCTGTCCATCCTGAAAAACAACAAGGCCAAGGCGGTGCGCTTTTCCACCCTGGAAGCCCTGTGCCGGGTACTGGACTGCCAGCCCGGAGACCTGCTGGAATACCGGCCCGATGACGGGGCCGAACCACACTGAAATATACAGAGGGTAATATTATGCAAAATAATTACAAAGAGGGCGCGGGGCGTCCCCTCTATTCAAGTGCGCCCCAAAATCTGCCCGCGGTGGCCGGAACGGCCTTTCCCCCTCTGCCCGGAAGCCCTCTGGTGTGGGGCGCGGCGGCGGTGCTCAGCTATCCGCTGGCCTGGTACTACACCAGACATGTGCTCATGGGCTCCATGCGGGGACCCGCCTATATTGTCTTTGCGGTGCTGTTCCTGCTGGGGGTGGAACTGTTCAGTCGGGGCATGGGCCGCAGGGGAAACCGGGAGACCTGGTTCTGGGCGGCCTGCTGGCTGGCCCAGAGTGCGGCCCTGGGGGCGTACGGCCCCCACGCCGATGTTCTGGCGCCCTGGCAGACGCTGGTGTGGCATCTGACCGCGGTGTATTGTGTGCTCTGCCGCACCGGCATGCAGGCCGCCGGCAAGGCCAACGCCATGGTGGCGGTGGACGGAATGACCGGGGTGTTTGTGCTGCCCTGGACCGGATTCTTCCTGCGGCTGCGGTCCCTGTGGGCCGGGGGCAAGGCCTGCCTGAAAGGGCGGGTGCGCTCCCGCCGCCGGATCCTGGAAGTCCTGGCCGGGGTGGTGCTGGCCCTGGTGCTGGCCTGGTATGCGGCCGCCCAGCTCTCCGCGGCGGATGCCGCTTTCGGACGGCTGGTGCAGGACCTGCTGCGGCCGCTGGACTGGAAACTGGACGGGATAGATGCCGTGGCCCTGGTCCTGTCCATCCCGGTGGGCATGTGGCTCTTCGGGCTGGTGGGCGGCGGACTGCGCCGCAGCGCCCCGCCCCTGACCGAGGCCGCCTTCTACCGCACCCTGGGTCTGGCACCCCGGCTGCCCGCCGTCACCGCCAACCTGGCGGTGGGGGCCCTGTGCGCCGTGTATGCCCTCTTCTTCGGGGTGCAGTGCGCCGAGTTCGCCGCCGCCCTGGGGGCGCCTCTGCCGCTGGAAGCGGCGGAGGCCTCCCGGTTTGCGGTGGAAGGCTTCTGGGAACTGTGCCGGGTGCTGGTGCTGGACTTCGGGGTGCTGGCCGCCCTGCATTTCCTTGGCCCCGCCCCGGTGGACCGCCCCGGCCGACGGCGGATCCTGCTCACGGTGTTCTGCGTCTTCGGGCTGGGATTCGTGGGTCTGGCCGCCGCCAAGCTGGGGGTATACGTCCGGCTGTGGGGCCTGACGCCCCGGCGGGTCATCTCCGCCTGGTGTCTGGCAGTGCTGGGGCTGGCCGCCGTGCTGGCCCTGCTGCGGCTGTGGCGCAGACTGCCGGCGGTGCGCATCTGGGTGCTGGCGGCGGCGGTGAGCTTCTGCGTGCTCTGCGGTACCGATATGGAGAATCTCTGCATGCGGGACCACCTGGACCGGGTCCGAACGGGCACGGCAGCCGAGATCGACTGGTACCTGCTGGACGACTGTACCCGCAGCCGCCCTGATCTGGCCGCTGCCCTGGAGGAGGCGCTCCTGTCCATGGATCTGAACCCGGAACAACAGTGGGAGATGCAGACCTACGCCTGGATCTGGGAATAAAAACCGCAAGACCCCCGTGCGCTGCCTTCGGGCAGAACACGGGGGTCTTGTTTTTATCTTTGCTTTTTGCGGCGGTACAGCGCCCGTCCCGCCAGGGCGGCCAGGGTGACCGCCGAGACCAGGTCGGCGGCCAGCCAGCGCTTGGGTTCCCGCCAGGTCACGGTGACGGTGCCCTCAAATCCGGCAGGCACCGCCAGCCCCACCAGACCCTGCTCCGACGGGTAGAGGGTGCCGGTGTCGGTTTGATAGCCGGGATAATACAGCAAAGGCAGGTCCACAAACCCTTCCCCGTCCCCGGTGGAACAGGTGATGGTGGTGGTGCGGCCGTCCCGCAAAATCTCCTCCACCTGGATGCCGGCCGGCTGGGCGGCGGCAAAGCCCAGGCCTTCCGGCACGGCGCCCCGGGGCAGATACAGGTCATCCATGGGCCAGACCTGATTGGAATTGTCCAGCACCAGCCACTGGGAGGGATCCCCCAGATAGCTGTCGGTGTCCAGGGATACATGGTCGGGGAAAAACTGCAGGCAGAACAGCAGGGTCAGGCCCAGCAGGGCCGCGCCGGCACCCCGGGCGGCCGAGGCCCTGCCCGCCTGCCTCAGTCCCTGCACCGCCCAGCCGGAGGCCAGGGCCAGCGCAAAGGCCGCCAGACCCAGGAACCGCCAGGGGAACTGGATGGAGCCCAGCAGGGTCCCCAGCACCGGCAGGCGGGTCACCGTCTGCCAGGGGAAAAGGTCGGTGCTGGCAAAGAGGGAAAAGGCGCCCACCGCCAGGGCACACAGGCCGGCGGTGCGGGCCGGACCGGGGGCGGGCGGGAACAGCAGGTATACGGCCAGGAGCAGCGCCCCGCCCAGGGGCAGGGCCAGCCCGCAGACGGCGGTTTCGCCCCGGGTCAGCAGCTGGGCCAGCGTCAGCCCGGGCACGTCCAGGCCGCCGCTTTTCTGGGACAGCCGGCTCCCCGCCATGCTCACAAAGGGTACCAGGAACCACAGGTTCACCAGGATGCAGACCCCGGCGGCCTTGCCCCATTCCAGCAGAACGCGGCGGCGGAAGGTCCGGCGCCACAGGGCCAGTACCAGGCACAGCACCAGAAGGGTGGTGAGGATCAGGGTGATGATGTGGGTCTGCAGCAGGCCGCCGAATCCCACGGCCAGCAGGACCCAGGCACGGCCCCGGCCGGTGTACAGCCGCCACAGGCCCAGGGCGATGAGGGGCAGAAAGAGCAGGGCGGTGTATTCGCCCACGGCCGCCCGCACATACAGGCAGACCAGCCGGTAGGGGGACAGCAGATACAGGGCGGCGCCCAGCAGCGCCGGTCCGCGGCGGCCGAAGATCTCCCGCAGGCAGCGGTAGCTCACCAGGGCGGTGGCCAGGGTAATGGCCCAGATATATCCCTGGTAGCACAGACGCAGATCCAGCCCCAGCAGGCGTAGCAGCGCCGCCGGATACAGCAGCAGCTCCCCGTAGTACAGGGAGGGGGCGTACCCGTACCCGCTCTTCACCTCATGGTACAGCCGCACCGGGAACTCGCCCCCGGCCAGACTGTCCGCAATGCCCTGGATGCGCTGCAGATGGAAGTACAGGTCATGGCCGCCCATGGCCCCGTTGTTCTGCAAGAGGGGCAGGCAGGCCAGGACCACCATCCCCCCGAGCCCCAGAAGGGCCGCCCGGGCCGGGACCGGCACCGCCAGGGGACTGGAGGGCAGCAGCGCCGCCAGCAGAAGGTCGGCTGCCAGCAGGCCCAGGGCCAGCCCCGCCGCCAACAGCAGCATCAGGGCCCGGTTGGGGGCCAGGGAAAGGCTTTCCAGATAAAACACCGCGCCGTTGTGCCGCAGAAGCAGCCGGGCGTCGGTGCTGTGACCGCCCACACACAGATCCAGGGTCTGGCTGTCTGCACCGGGGTCCAGATGTCCCTCATAGGTGTACACGGTGCCGGATTGCTCGGTGTAGGAACTCAGGCTGGGAACGGCGATCTTTCCGTCGTCATTCACCCAGGCCTGGGCCCGATAGCGCACGGTGATCCGGTAATACCCGGCGGGCAGGTCCAGCATCGGGGTGGAAAACAGGGTCTCCGCCGGGGCCTGTCCCGGAGTGCCGTTGCCGGTACGGCCCGCTTCGTCGGTGGACAGGGCTGCCTCCACGGCCCAGTTTTCCAGGTCGGCGGGGGCAAAGGTACAGGCGGGCAGGGGGCGCAGCGCCCCGTAAAAGGCCACCACCAGCAGCAGAAGTTCCGCTGCCAGCAGGACCACAAGGGCGGGCCGGCGGCGCACCCGGGCCGCCACACCGGCGGCCGGCAGATTGGACGGCATAGGCCGCCTCCTTTCAACTGATTTTGGTCAGGGTCACTTCCTGCAGGCGCAGGGAGCGGTCGTCCAGGGTATGAACGGCAAACTCCCATCCCGGGGCGTTGGTCCCCAGGTCAAACTGGAAGGACACCACCTGGGCGCTGCCTTCCAGAAATACGATGTCCAGAGCCTGATACGGCTGCTTTTCCAGGTGGTAACCGCTGCGCACATAGCAGTGGTCCAGCCCTTCGCCCCGGATGGTACAGACATACCGCCCGGGCAGCAGGGTCCAGCCGGCTCCGGAAACACTCTCCCCGCCGGCCAGGGTGATGCCGCCGTCGGCATCATGGGTGCTGGAAGAGCCTTCCGCAAATCCCAGGGTGTCCAGGTCCACGGCCACCGTGCCGGAGGCCGCCTCGGCGGGCGGCAGGGGCAGCTCTTCCAGGCTGCCCACCAGCACCCCGTCCAGGCGGTAGTAATGCAGGTCATACAGGCCCCGGCGCAGCTCGTCCCCCTTGCTGGAAAAAACGTACAGGGTGGCGGGCTGGAGGGTGTCCATCTGGGCGGGAATGCTGTCGGCGGCGGTGACGGTGTCCATATGGGCCAGATAGAAGCTGTTCATGGTCCAGTCATTTTCCGCCGCCAGCGCCGCGCATCCCCAGAAGGTGGAGGAGGACCAGTCCAGCGAAGCAAAGGACAGGTGCTGGATCAGGCCGCTGTCCGCCACGGCCTGCCACCCCGGGTCCCGCAGGGGAGAGGTGTAGGTGTAGCGGGCATCGCTGCGGTAATTGGCGGCGGTGGCGGTCAGGGAGGGCCACTGGGAGGCCGTCTGTACGGCCAGACAGACCGCCAGCAGGGCCAGGGCGGAGCGGGGTTCGCAGACCCGCAGCAGCAGACCGGCCCCCAGCACCAGGAGCAGCATGCCCAGCAGCCATGCCAGTCGGGCGCAGGAGGAAAACATGGACCAGAGGGTGAGCAGGGGTCCGGGCATGGGCCAGGTGAACAGGGTGTGCCCCGCAAAGGTCACGGTGTCGGACATGGCCGCAAAGGCACTGAGCAGACCGATGACCAGCGCCGACACGGCCCAGGGGGCGATGCGGCGCCAGAGGGCGGGCTTATCCTTCCGGCGGCCAAAGGCGATCAGCCCCGCCGTCAGGGCCAGGGCGCAGAGCAGCACCCCGCCCAGGCCGATATAGACGTAGGATTCAAAGCCGTCATCAAAACCGGGCACAAAAAGATCGGCCAGGTCGGCTCCGTTGAGCCAGCCCGCCGAAGTGCCGGAATAGTTGCCGGAAAAAGCGCCCAGCAGGAACAGTTCCCCCAGGGCGGCGGCGCAGAAGGACAGGATGGGCAGCAGCGCATAGGCCGCACCCCGGCGGCGCAGCAGCGCCGCCACGGCACAGCCCACGGCCACAATGCCCATCATGGGCAGATAGTACAGGTGGATCCCGGCGCCCAGCAGACCCAGCAGGGCCCACCAGAGGCAGGCCCGCAGGGTGGTGCGGCACAGGGTACCGGCAAAGGCCCACAGGCACAGGGCAGCCAGCACCAGCCAGGTGCCGGCCAGGGCGGTGTGGGCGAACATGCGGATGCGCAGGGCGGGAAACAGCAGCAGCACCCCCGCCCCCGCCAGGGCGGCGGCATGGGCGGTGTGGGTGCGGGCGCCGCCCACACGGGCGATCAGGCATTGGCCCAGGGCCCCCTGCAGCACAAAGCACAGCAGCCCCCACCAGCCGAAATACTGGAAGGTATCGGGCAGGAGCGGGCTGAGCAGCTTGAAAAACACCGCGAACAAGGGCAGGGAATCGGTGTACAGCACGCTGACCCGGTGGGGATAGATGGTGGCATAGGACATGCCCAGGTAGGGCAGATGCCAGTCACTGTGGCGGTACTGCACCCATCCCAGATAATGCTGGGCGGGGTCCGCCCCGGCCTGCAGCATCCAACCGGCGTCGGTGGGGTCCAGCACCCGCACGCCGTACAGGGCCAGAAAAACAGCGGCGCCCAGCAGGGCGCCGGCCAGCGCCCAGGCCCGGGCGCGGCAATGGGGTGTACAGCGGGCCATCACCGTTCAAAGGTGGTGTACAGGGTGGTGGACCAGGTCTCGCCCTCTTCCAGGCTGGCGGCACAGGGGCGCTGGTCCCAGTCGATGGGGCCGTTCTCCTCCCCGGGCAGGCTCTGCCAGGGCTCGATGCAGACGAACCGCACCGGCTTGGCCTTGGCGGACCAGATCAGCACATAGGGATATCCCTCAATGTTGCAGGAAACCATCCGGCCGGTGTCCTTTTCCACAATGGCCAGGTTGGCGCTGCGCAGGTTCACCATGCAGAAGCTGTCGTTCTGGAACAGGTCGTCGGTGAGGGGGATGGCCTTGGTGTTGCGGGCCAGATAGTAGAACTCCCGCCCGTTGAGCAGACCGTTGGGCAGGCTGCTGATGCACAGGGGGCTTTCCAGCTCGCTGAACCGGAATTCGTAGTCGGTGGTGGTGTGCTTGTCGTCAAAGGGGATGGCAAAGGCCGGATGATACCCGATGCCGAACCGCAGCTGGTCCTCCACCGGGTTGTCCACCGTCAGGGTGTGGCCCACGGTCTTGCCGTTGAGGGTGAAGGTGGAGCGCAGGACAAAGGCATAGGGCCATTTCTTCAGGGTCTCGGCATTGGCGTGCAGCTCAAACACCAGGGTGTCGTCGGTCCGGTTGACCAGGGTGTGTTCCACGTCCCGGGCAAAGCCGTGCTGGCCGCCGGTGTACTCCATCCCCTTGGCCAGCATCTTGCCGCCGGTCAGCTTGCCGGTGTAGGGGAACAGGATGGGCGCGTGGCGGGCCCAGACGGACGGGTCGGCCTGCCAGAGCATCTCGGCTCCGGTCTGCTTGTTGATGACGCTGACAGCCTCGGCACCGTGGGTGTCCACGGTCAGGCGGATGAATTCGTTTTCAATGGTATGGCGCATTTCAGGATACCCCCCAAGGATTTGTTTCCTTCAGTATAGCGCAAACCCGGAAAAATGGGAAGGGCACCTCCCTGTTTTTTCCGCCGCGGGGGCACAGGGGTGCGGGGAAAAACATATTTTGTTGGCAGGGAGGTGTTACCTATGCCGATTGGCAGTATTTGGATCGCCGCGGCTCTGGCCGAACAGGCCGCGCCGCTGGCGGGGGTGCGGGTGACCGTTCTGGACGAGACCGGGGTGGTCGTGGCCCGCCTGGAAACCGACGAAAACGGCACCGCCGTACAGACGGGGCTGGCCGCCCCCGACCGTTCCTACAGTCTGGACGAGGGGAACACGTCGGTGCGGCCTTACGCCGTGTATGACCTGGTGGCCGAAAAGGAAGGCTGGCAGACGGTGCGTCTGGGCGGCGTGCAGGTGTTTGACGGACAGGAGACGGTGGCGCGGCTGCAGTTCCTGCCCGCCGACGCCGCGGTGGCCACCGCGGGCATTGCGGCGGAAAACAATGTGACCATTCCGCCCCATCCCCTGTTTTCGGGGCGGGGCGGCAGCGGTCCGGCCCCGGCGGGAAACTGCCCCCAGGGCAGGGTGCTCACCGAGGTGGTGGTGCCCAAGACCATCACGGTGCATCTGGGCCGCCCCACCGAGACCGCCCGCAATGTGACGGTGCCCTTTCAGGAATATATCGCCACCGTGGCCTCCGGCGAGGTCTATCCCACCTGGGCGGGACGCTGCTTTCCACGCCGCACCGGTTAAAAATCCCAGCGGATCTCGATGGGGCGGGCCCCGCCATCCGGCGGGTACACCAGGATCTGCCGGATGGTCAGGCTGACCAGGGCCCGGTCCAGCACGGGCAGGGCGGCGGCTTCCCGCAGTCGGGCCTGCAGAGCGGCCCGGACGGCTGCGGCGTCGGGGGCGGATTCCAGCGCCTGCAGGCGCTCCTGCAGCCGGGAACTCTCCTGCCGCAGACGGCGGTTCAGGGCCAGGAACTGGCTTTCCTCCAACAGGCCGCTGCATTTGTCCAGGTAAAGGCTTTCCAGGGCGGCGTCCCGGCGGGCCAGCTCTGCCCGCAGCCGGCAACACTCCCCCTGTCGGGCGGCCTGCTCCCGGTCGGCGGGGAGCAGGGCCGGGTCCTGGGGATGCAGAAAAGGGCCCAGCTGCCGGCGCAGGGCTTCCAGCACCGCCTGTTCCAGCGCCGCCGCGGGCAGGTACGGCTGGCCGGGACACAGATGCTTGTCGGCCAGGGCGGTGCGGCAGCGAAAATACCGGGGCCGCCGGCCGTCCTTCCCTGTGCGGCCGGAACCGGTCTGCTCCATCACCCGGCCGCACAGACCGCAGACCACCTTGCCCGCCAGGGGATGGACCTGGCCGCCGGTGCCGCTGCGGGCCCGACCATGCAGCATCTGCTGGACCCGCTGGAAATCGGCGGGGTCAATGATGGCTTCATGGGTGTGGGGGACCACGATCCAGTCCCGGCGGGGCAGCCAGACGGTCCGGCGGGACTTGTAGCTCACCCGCCGGTGCCGCCCCTGCTCCAGGTCCCCGGCGTAGGTACGGGTGGTCAAAAGCCGGTGGACGGTGGCCTTGGTCCAGCTCTGCCCGGAAGCTTCGCTACTATAATAAGGTATGGTTCCTTTTTGCAGGCGGTAGCGCCCCGGCGGCAGGATGCCCTCGGCATTGAGCAGGCGGGCGATGCGGGTGGTGCCGTACCCGGCCAGATACAGCCCGAAGATCCGCCGCACCACCCCGGCGGCTTCCGGGTCGATGACCAGACGGTTGTGGTCGGCCGGGTCCTTGGCATACCCGTACAGCGCAAAGGCGCCGATGTACTGCCCCGCCTGCCGCTTGTGGGTGAGCACCGAGCGGACGTTGGCGGACAGGTCTTCCAGATACCACTCGTTGATGAGGCCGTTGATCTGCCGGCTTTTCTTGCCGGCGGCGTCGGCGGTGTCCACATGGTCCACCACCGCAATGAACCGGATGCCCCACAAAGGAAACAACCCGTGCAGGTATTTTTCCACCAGCTCCATATCCCGGGTGAAGCGGGACTGGGTCTTGACCAGGATCACATCGAATTCCCCCGCCCGGGCGGCCGACAGCAGCCGGTTGAATCCGGGGCGGCCGCGGTCAATGCCGGAGTAGTCCTCGTCGGTATAGATGCCCGTCACCTCGTAGCCCTGCTGTCGGGCGTAGTCCAGCAGCATGGCGCGCTGGTTCTGGATGCTTTCGGATTCCCGGGGACCGTCGGGCAGGGCTTCGTCCTCCTTGCTCAGGCGGCAGTAGATGGCGGCCCTCATCCCCGGACCTGCCGGACAACGGTGCGCAGCCAGGATTCTGCCAGCCGGCACAGGGTGCGGCGGCGCTGGGACAGATCGGCGGTGAGAAAGACTTCCCGTATGGACAGCGGCGGCTGTTTCATGAAAGGACCTCCTTCCGGAAAATAGCAGGTGCGGTCCCTTTATGGGTATGCAGGCCGCGGGGCCGCCCATGCGTGCGGGATGGTCCACAGCACAAAATTTCCGCCCGCGGCGAACGGAAATGGACCTGTTTTGGACAGAAAACGGAAAAAAGTTTGAAAAAAGAGCCGGCTTTTCCATTCTCGCAGGGGTTTTGTGACCAAATTGTGACCGGCGGGGTGTATGATAGGAGCATAAAGTCATGAATTGTCCTCTGACGAGGCAATTAGTGAAGGGTGCTGTGCACCCGGAAAGGAGAACTATATGGACAAGTTATGGTTCAAGGCACGCCGCGTGATCAGCGTACTGCTGGTCTTTGCGATGCTGGCTTCCCTGACTCCGGTCCAGGCCTTCGCCG
>CALXHN010000072.1 GCA_944388105.1 uncultured Gemmiger sp.
AGGAGGGGCGGCCCTCCATTACCGTGGTGGGACGCCATGCAACACTGGCCATCAACCCGGAAACGGGCGTGATCGCCACCTGTTACCCGACCCATTCTAAAACGCGCAAGAAACTGGAGGCGCTCGAAACATGAAAATTGAATTGACGCCGCAGGAAGTGGCGTTGCTGGAAGCACGGAATATTGTCTTTGCACCCGGCCAGGATTATGCGGAGGATGACGCTCTGGCCCTGCTGGACGCGGTCCGCGATTCCGAAGTGTACTACTCCCAGGGGGAAGACGCCGAAACACAGCGGCTGTACAGCCAGTATGCCGCCCTGGGGGATAAGCTGTTTGCCCTCATCCCCGAAGCATAACAGAAACAGACCCACAACCACGATGCATCCGCACCGTGGTTTTTTCATGCGCTTTTGCAGTTGACTGCAAGGGCGATTTTCTATTTCAATCCAAACCTGTCGGGCTCGGGAGGATCCCGGCAAGCCAAACCACGCATAAGGGGGTGTGCCGTGCAGCTATGAGCACCGCAGCCGCCAAGACCAAACCGGCAGCAAGGAAAAAGGAACCCGCCAAGTCCAAGGCCGCCAAACCAAAAAAGACCGCTGCAAAAAAGCAGACAAGGGCACCCCGCAAAACCAAAACCGCCCCGGCGGAACCCCAGCCGGAACCACCTCAGCCGCGCCGGGGCCGCCAGACGCCCACCGCCTCGGTGGTGCTGCCCTATACCGATACCAAAGGCCAGGAAGCCGCTGACCTGTACGCTGCCACCGGGCGCACCGCCCAGGAATGGCAGCTGCTTCTTTTGTGCGACATCATGGCGGTGGGGGAGGACGGCCTGTGGGTGCATACCAAGTGCGGGTACAGCGTGCCCCGCCGCAACGGAAAAAACGAAGTGGTGGGCATGCGGGAGTTGTATGGCCTGCAAAACGGGGAGCACATGCTCCACACCGCCCACCGAACCACCACCAGTACCGCCGCGTCCCGACGGCTGGCCGCCCTGCTCAATGAGGCGGGTTTTACCGAGGTCATGCGCCCCAAGGCGGGGCAGACGTACAAAAAGAGCTACACCTACACCAAACAGATCGGCATGGAGTGCATCACCCTGCTGGATGAAGGTAGCGGCACCATCAGCTTCCGCACCCGCTCCGCCAAGGGAGGCCTGGGCGAAGGCTTCGACCTTCTGGTGATTGACGAAGCCCAGGAATACACCGACGAACAGGAAAGCGCCCTCAAGTATGTGGTATCGGACAGCGCCAACCCCCAGACCATTTTCTGCGGCACTCCGCCCACACCGGTCAGCTCGGGCACTGTGTTCTTCCATCTGCGCAATGACGCCCTGCAGGGCAAGACACAAAACACCTTCTGGGCCGAATGGAGCGTGGACCACCAGACCGATCCCCACGACGTGGAAGCCTGGTACGAAACCAACCCCAGCCTGGGCACCGTGCTTACGGAGCGGAAGATCGCCGATGAGATCGGCTCGGACGTGGTGGACTTCAACATCCAGCGCCTGGGCCTGTGGCTGCGGTACAGTCTGAAAAGCGCCATCAGCCAAGCCGAGTGGGATGCCCTGCAGTGCCAAAAGCTGCCGGGGCTGCGGGGCAAGCTGTACGCCGGGATCAAGTTCGCACACGACGGCAGCGGCGCCGCCCTCTCCATCGCGGTCAAGACGGCTACCGGCAAGATCTTCCTCGAAAGCATCGACTGCCGCCCTGCCCGCGCCGGCTGCGGATGGATGGTGGACTTTCGGGCCAAAGCGGATCTGGCCGGGGTGGCGGTGGACGGCGCGGGAGGCCAGCAGCTGCTGGCGGACGCTATGAAGGAGGCAAAACTCAAGTCCCCGATGCTTCCTTCGGTGCGCCAGATCATCGCCGCCAACGCTGCCTTTGAGCAAGCACTCTTCGCCAAGACCATCTGCCACATGGGCCAGCCCAGCCTGACACAGTCCGCCTCCAACTGTGAAAAGCGGGCCATCGGTTCGGGCGGCGGTTTCGGCTACAAGGCCATAAAAGAAGATGTTCACATCGAACTGCTGGACAGTGTAATCCTGGCCTTCTGGCAGTGCGCCGAAGCCAAGAGCCGCCGACGCCAGAAAATCAGTTACTGAAAGGTCTTTGCACCCTTGGGGTGCGGGGGCCTTTTTGTATATATCTCCCGATACCACCGGGCAATTTTGTGGGAAGAAAGGAAAGACAACTATGGCAGAATTTACACCCATCACCACCCAGGAACAGTTTGAAGCCGCCATCGCCGACCGCCTCAAACGAGAGCGGGAAAGTCAGGCCAAAAAGTACGGCGACTACGATGCCCTGAAGCAGAAGACGGCGGAGCAGGAACAGCAGATCGCCGCCCTGACCAAGGAAGCATCCGACGCCGCCAAGAAGTACGCCGGTTACGACAAGACCGTGGCCGAACTGAATGCCAAGATCAAGGGTTACGAGACCGACTCGGTAAAAACGCGCATCGCCCGTGAGACCGGCATTCCCTACGAGCTGGCGGGCCGTCTGACCGGTGAGACCGAGGACGACATCCGCAAGGATGCCGAGGGCCTTGCCAAGCTGCTGGGCCGGAATGAAAACCCGGCCTCGCCCCTGCGTGACACCGAGACCGGCGAACCCGACGGGGTCACCGCCGGCCTGAAAGATTTGCTGCACAAGATGAAAGGAGACTAAAACCTATGGCAACCAAAACTACTTCCGCGGGCCTGTTTTCCCCCGACCTGGTCAAGGACGTTTTCAGCAAGGTGAAGGGCCACTCCACCCTGGTGAAGCTGTCCGAACAGATTCCCGTGCCCTTCTCCGGCACCGATGTGATGACCTTCAACCTGGACGGCGAGTGCGCCATCGTGGGCGAGGGCGAACAGAAGCCCGCCGGCAGTGCCACCCACGGCAAGGTGAGCATCACCCCAATCAAGATCGTTTACCAGCACCGGGTGAGCAATGAGTTCCTGCGCACCACCGAAGAAAAGCAGCTGGATATTCTCAAGGCCTATAACGATGGCTTCGCCAAGAAGGTGGCCCGTGCCATCGACATCATGGCCATGCACGGCGTCAACCCGGCGGACCTGGAAGCCTCCGGCAAGATCGGCGAGAACCATCTGGACACCGTCACCTCGGTGCAGTACACCGAGGGCCAGCCCAAGGCGGCCCTCAACGATGCCGTGGCCGCCATCGATGAGAACGATGTCACCGGCTACGCCCTGTCCAAGGCCTTTGCTGCTGCCCTGGGCGACTACACGGTGAACGGCGTTCCCCAGTTCCCCGAATTTGAGATGGGCGGCAACCCCGGTATGCTGAAGGGCACCGCCTGCGACGTGAACACCACCGTCACCAAGGGCAACGACAAGGCCCTGGCCTATGTGGGCGACTTCAAGGAAGCCTTTAAGTGGGGTTACTCTGATGAGGTCCCCATGGAGATCATCGAATACGGTGACCCGGACGGCCAGGGCGACCTGAAGCGCACCAATGAGGTGGTGCTGCGCACCGAAGCCTGGGTAGGCTGGGGCATTCTGGACAAGAGCGCCTTTGCCCGCGTGGTGAAGTCGGAAGAGTAAGGAGGGCACCATGTACCAGTATAAGAACACCCGCACGGGGAGCATTATCCGCACCCACGGACAGCTGACGGGCGGTTGCTGGGAGCTGCTGGGCACCGCCAAACCGACCGGTCAGGAAAAGGAACAGCAGGCCGAATCTGCGACCGCCCCGGCGGCTGAAACGTCCGCGGCCAAGCAGGCCGCCGCCAAACCCGCCGCCAGGACCACCACCAAAAAGACGGCTTCCACGGGCACCAAGCCCGCCGCCAAGGGGAAAGCAAAATGATCTATGCCCAGGTCAACGATATCACCGCCCTGTGGCGGCCTATGAGCAGCCAGGAACAGGACCGGGCTGAAGCCCTGCTTCCGGTGGTCTGCGCTGCCCTGCGCACCGAAGCCCGCAAGCGGGGCCGTGACCTGGACGCCATGATCGCCGCCGATGAGGATCTGGCCGCAGTGGCCAAGAGCGTGACGGTGGATGTGGTGGCCCGGGCGCTGATGACCTCCACCGACCAGGAGCCCATGACCCAGATGAGCCAGGGCGCCGGAGGCTATACGGCCTCCGGTACCTTCCTGGTGCCTGGGGGCGGGCTGTTCATCAAGAAAAGCGAGCTGGACCGTCTGGGCCTGCGCCGCCAGCGGATGGGGGTGATTGAGCTGTATGGCAAGCCTGATTAAAGGCATTCCGGTCATCCTGTATGAACGCACCAAAACAGGGGCGGACCCCTTCGGCGCCGCCGAATACACCGAGACACCCACCACCGTGGAAAACGTCCTGGTCACCCCGGTGGCGGCGGACGCGGTGGTGCAGGATCTGCAGCTGTACGGCAAGCGGGCGGCCTATGAACTTTGCCTGCCCAAGGGGGACGCCCACCAGTGGGAGGACTGCCGGGTGGACTTCTTCGGCCGGAGCTGGCGGGTCTACACTCCCGCCCAGGAATATATCGAAGCCCAGCTTCCGCTGGACTGGAACAGAAAGGTCAGGGTAGAACGTTATGGCTAAAGTGAAAGTGGTGCTCAACCGCAGCGGGGTGCGCGCCCTGCTCAAATCGGAGGAGATGAAGACGGCTTGTGCCGAGGAAGCCCTGGCCATCCGCGCCCGCTGCGGCACCGGCTATGCTACCGATACCTACACCGGCAAGACCCGCGTCAATGCCATGGTGTGGACGGATACGGCCGAAGCCAAGCGGGACAACGCCGAAAACAACACTCTTCTGAAAGCCCTGAAATGAGGGTAAGGAACCCATGATCGAACTCATCGTCAAAGACTGGCTGGCCAAAAAGCTGGCGGTCCTCGTGTGCACGGAAGTGCCGGAGGGGCCGCCGGCTTCTTTTGTGGTTGTGGAAAAGACCGGCTCCGACCGCAAGGATCATATCGACTCCGCCGCTTTGGCCGTCAAGAGTTACGCGGACACCCTGTACAAGGCGGCCCTGCTCAATGAGGAAGTCAAGGCGGCCATGGACAGTTTGCCGGAACACCCGGCGGTCAGCGCGGCCAAGCTGAACAGCGATTACCCTTTCAACGATACCACTACCAAGCGCCGCCGTTATCAGGCGGTGTACGGAATCACCTATTTCGAGAACGCGGCCCTGTAACCGCGGGAAAGGAAACAGATGGAAAACAACAACGCACAGAATGTCACTACCGGCAAGCCTAAAATCGGCGGATCCGTGTTCCGGGCACCTTTGGGCACGGCTCTGCCCACCGATGCTACTACGGAGCTGAACCAGGCTTTCATCAACCAGGGGTATATCTCGGATGACGGCCTGACCAACGCCAACTCCCCGGAAAGTGACAAGATCAAGGCCTGGGGCGGCGATACCGTTTACAGCTACCAGACCGAAAAGCCCGACACCTTCCAGGTAAAACTCATCGAGGCAAAAAACGTGGAAGTCCTCAAGACGGTGTACAGCCCCGAAAACGTTTCCGGCACTCTGGAGGACGGTATCACCGTCAAGGTCAACAGCAAGGAAAACCAGTATTACGCCTGGGTGGTGGAGATGATCCTCAGCGGCAATGTGATGAAGCGCATCGTCATCCCAAGCGCCAAGATCACCGAGCTGGAGGAAATCGTCTACACCGATGAAGATGCCCTGGGCTACGGCATCACCATCGAGGCCACGCCGGATAAGGACGGCCAGACCCACTATGAGTACATCAAGAAAGGGGTGAGCGCCTGATGCGCCAGGTGACCACGAAAAGCGGTTTTTGCCTTGAGATTGAAGAGGAACGCCTGAAAAACATGGAGCTGCTGGACGCTCTGGCCGACCTGGATGAGGGCAACGGCGCCGCGCTGAGCACCGTGATGCGGCTGCTGCTGACCAGGGAACAGAAAAAAGCCCTGTACGACCATCTGCGCACCCCCGGCGGGACGGTGCCCATCGAGGCAGTGGCCGAAACGCTCCAGGAAATCTTCGAGGCCTGTCAGCCCGCAAAAAACTGATGACCCTCGCCGCCATGCTGGCCACCGATGCCGACGCTCTGACCTGTGATATGGCCGAAACCTACGGTGTTCTGGATTGGCACACGCTGCCGCTGCCGCTGGCGGCCGTGCTGGCGGCGGGGCTGCGGGAAACGTCCCGCATTCGGATGAAGATGAGCGGCGCCAAGGCTGACCCCGAGACCATGCTGCTGGCATCCATCACCGACCGGGTGGGACTGCTGGTGTGGCAGAACACCGAGGACGCCCGCCATGGCCGGGGATGCCCGCCGTCGGTGTTCAACCTGCTGATGGGCATCGAAAGCGGCCAGAGCGGCCCGGTGACCGGTTACGCTACACCGGAAGAGTACGAAGCGGCCAGGGCCCGCATCCTGGGAGGTGAAACACATGGCCACTGAACTGGCGAAAGCCTATGTGCAGATCATTCCTTCCGCCCGGGGCATCCAGGGCAGCCTGACCAAGGCCCTGGGCGGGGAAGCCGGTTCTGCCGGTACCAGTGCGGGCCAGACTTTCGGCTCCAATCTGGTGGGAAAGGTGCTGGGCATTGTGTCGGCGGCGGCCATCGGCAAGGCCCTGGCCTCTACCATCACCGAGGGCGCTGCTCTGGAACAAAGTATCGGCGGCATCGAGACTTTGTTCAAAGACAGCGCCGACACGGTCAAGGCCAACGCCGCGGCGGCCTACAGTACCGTCGGCATGAGCGCCAATCAGTACATGGAACAGACCACAAGCTTTGCGGCCAGCCTGCTGCAGAGCCTGGGTGGAGACACTGCGGCCGCCGCCAATATGGCGGATATGGCCATGCGGGATATGTCGGACAACTCCAACAAGATGGGCACCGACATGGAGCGCATCACTGACGCCTACCAAGGATTCGCCAAGCAGAACTACACCATGCTGGACAACCTCAAGCTGGGCTACGGCGGAACCAAGACCGAGATGGAGCGCCTGCTCAAGGATGCCCAGAAAATCACCGGCGTGAAGTACGATATCAACAGCCTGGCCGATGTGTACAGCGCCATTCACGTCATCCAGGGGGAACTGGACATCACCGGCACTACGGCCAAGGAGGCCGCTACCACCCTGTCCGGCTCTTTCAATTCCATGGTGGCGGCGGGCAAGAATGTGCTGGGCAACCTGACTCTGGGACAGGATATCACTCCGTCACTGCAGGCCCTGGCCCAGACCACCACCACCTTCCTGGTGGGCAATCTTCTGCCAGCCGTGTGGAACGTCCTAAAGGCGCTTCCCGGCGGGGTCGTTACTCTGGTGCAGGAGATGGGCACGCAGCTGGCAGCCCAGCTTCCGTCCTTCCTGGCGCAGTTCCAGAACGGTATGACCACCAATCTGATCAATGGCTTGAACACGGCTTTGCCGCAGGTGATCCAAAGCGGAACCGCCCTCCTTGCGGCACTGGGGCAAGGCCTTGCCCAGGGCATTCCGCAGCTTTTGGCTCAGGCTCTGCCGCTGATTTCGCAGTTCACCGGCAGTCTGCGGGCAAACTTCGGACAGATCGTGGATGCGGGCATTGACCTTATCCTCAACCTGGCCCGGGGCCTGATTGCTGCGCTGCCCACTCTTATCACCTATGTGCCCGGTATCGTGTCCGACATTGCCGGAATCATCAATGATAACGCCCCCAAACTTCTGGTGGCTGCCGGTCAGCTGATTCTCATGCTGGGGCAGGGGCTGATTCAGTCGCTGCCTGTCATCGTTGCCAATATGGGGAACATTATGCAGGCGGTGGCCGATGTGATCACCGCCGTCAACTGGTTGAACCTGGGCGGCCAGATCATCAAAACGGTGGGCAATGGCCTTGCCAGTATGGCGGGCAGCATTACCGGCGCCATGCAAAACAGCTTCAGTGGGGCAGTCAATTACCTGAAGAATCTGCCCGCTCAGGCAATGGCCTGGGGCAAGGATATGATTTCTGGATTCATCAAGGGAATTACGTCCAACATTGCTGGGGTGGCCAGCGCGGTCAAGAACATTGCTTCCACGGCGGCTTCGTATCTGCATTTCAGCCGCCCGGATGTGGGCCCGCTGCGCGAATACGAAAAGTGGATGCCTGACTTCCTGAAGGGAATGGCCCGGGGAATTGATGAAAACAAGTACCGGATGATCGGCTCCATGCAAAACCTGAGTGCTACAATGGCGTCTGCTTTGCAAAGTAGCCTATCCGGATTGCAAGTCAAGGTATCTGAGTCGGGCGCTGGCTATAATCCCGCCCCTGCATCCTTTACCCAAAATCTCATCTTCAACCGACCCATGCAGGCCCCGGACGAAATCGCCCGGACGGCCCGAATCGAGGCCACACGCGGATTGGCAGGAGGACGCTGATGGACAAGTATGTGGGTGCACGTATTGTGCGCAGCGATAACCGGGAACTGGTGGCCGACGGTACCGACTGGCTGCTGACCAAGATCAATGGTGCATCGGCACCAGGATATGAACTTTTCACCGAGGCAAACGCCACTGACGACGGTGAGACTGTTACCGGAAAGCATGTGAAGTCCCGGGAGCTGGAACTGCAAGCTACCTGTCTGGACGCTTCGGTCAATGACATCCTGCGCCGTCAGGCTATGGCTTTCTTCAATCCAAAGTACACTTACAAGGTCTACCTCAGCTATATGGGGACAACCCACTGGCTGTCGGCGGAACTGTATACCCACGATGTGCCCAGCCAGAAGCTTTGTGTGCCGCAGACCTGGTCGGTTACCTTCCTGGCTCCGGAATCCTACTGGCAAAGTACCGACGACTTCAACCAGGACATCGCCGCCATCACCCCGCGCTGGGGATTTCCATATATGGACCACCCGGACTATGGTGTGCTGGTGGATGTGGCCAACTTCTCCCGGCGGGTGGTGTTCGACTATGACGGAGATGCCCCGGCCTATCCCATCATTACAATTACAGCGGATGATACGGTGACCAATCCCAAAATCATCAAGGATGGCGCATATGTCCGTCTCATTGATACGCTGGAAAAGGGGGATGTCGTTCTTCTTACCACCAACCCGCGCAGGATCCGCATCACCAAGAACGGACAGAATGTGCTCAACAAAGTGGACCGGGCGAGCAATTTCACTGGTCTTCAGCTGCAGCCGGGTACCAACATTGTCAGTTATGAAGCTGAATATGGGGACAATAACCTCCATGTAGTCATCCGTTACAACAAACAGTATCTGGGGGTGTGAAGATGCAGTTGAAGGCGCTGGATTCAAGGTTTCAGACGCTGGTGGAACATTTGCCGTACTTCAATCTTCAGTGGACGAGAGAGTATTACACGGTGGGCCAGTTCAGCGTTCAGATTGCTGCAGCGGCCTACATGCCGGAAATGGCGTATCTGTACACCCCTGACCGCCCTGAGACTGGCATCATCCAAAAAGTCGAACTGACCGAAACGATCAAGGGCCGGTTTATCCAGTTGTCCGGCTATTTCCTGGAGGCCATCCTCAACGATAAGGCGGTCTATCCTACATACTATGCCTCAGGTTCCATTCCTGCTTCTGTAGTGGCAATGCTGCGGCGGTACAAGGACGACATTCCGCTGTTGACAGTGGCAGATGCCCCGGCAATCCGTACGGATGCCGCGGTCTGGCAGGAGACAGGCGGCCAGCTGGCCACTGTGGCCTATACCAAACTCAAGACGGTTCAGCACTCCCTGCGCTGCCGGTACAATTATCAGGCCAACACCATCACCGCCGAAGTCTGGCAGGGGCTGGACAGAACCCAAGAACAGACGGTCAATCCGTTTGTGACCTTCTCGGACGGGTTCGGAAATCTGACCGAGGTTGATGCCTCTACCGATACCAGCAACTATAAGAACTATGCCATTGTCTGTGGACAGGACCAGGCCGAAAACCGAAAGGTCGCATACGTCGATTTATCCGGGGGCGGATACAAGCGGATTTTGTACGTCGATGCCCGCAGCGAAAGATGGGACCCGGATAAACAGACAGAGGCAGAATATCTGGCCGGCCTGCAGCAGATCGGGCTTGACAAGCTGCTGGACTACACCATCATCATTAACGTGGATATTCAGGCCGCCGCTTCCGGTTTTGTTTACCTGCAGGATTGGGATTTGGGAGACCTGGTAGACGTGATTGTATCGGACATCGGCCTTACCATGCAAGCTCGCATTATCACCGTGCGCGAGGTGTTCAAGGAAGGAAACCACACCATTGAAATTGAGCTGGGCGACAAAAAGCTGACCCAACTCAAGAAAGCGAGGTTGATTTATTAAATGCAAAGCTACCCGTTCACTTCCGAAGTGACCTACGATCAGGAAGGGCTTCCGAAGTATGACCGAGCCGTGGACAGCAAATTTCTGAGAAAAGTTTTTTCCAACTATTTCTCTGACGGCGTTTTCTATAGCCCGACAAACGCGCTGCAGGTAGTGGTTGACACCGGCATGCAGGTAGCCGTAGAACCCGGAACGTGCCACATCCAGGGCGCCATGGGCATCGAAGAAACCCGGCGAACTTTGGTGGTGCAGGCATCCGAGGAGCTGGACCGAATCGACACAGTCGTGGCGCGGCTGGACGATTCCCGGAGCGTACGCAGCATTGACCTGTATGTGGTCAAAGGAACCGCCGCCGAAAGCCCGCAGCCTCCGACGCTGACCCGAGATGCCACCACGTGGGAGCTCGGTTTGGCAAACCTTTTCGTTGCCAAAAACACGCAGACTATTTCCCAGCAGCGCATCACCGACATCCGTCTGGACCCGGACCGTTGCGGGGTGGTGGCGGCCCCCATGGGAGACCTTGACACAGCCCCATACTTTGCCCAGCTTACCGCCGCGATTGCGCAGCACCAGACTGACGCTGAGGCGCAGATCAAGGCCCTGCAGGACGCCATCGAGGCGGTGGAAGGGGACAGCGCCTGGATGATGAAGGCCCTGTACGATCCCGAAAATAAAGGGCCGGAGCTTATGCGACATCCTATCGGATATATTTTCGACTGGGCCCCGGTTGAAGGACAGGAGATTGACCTGTCCACCCCCGAAAAGGTGGCACAGCATTTCGGATACGGTACCTGGCAGGAGATCACCGGGCGGTTTACCTT
>CALXHN010000073.1 GCA_944388105.1 uncultured Gemmiger sp.
TCGCCCACAAAGCCCAGGTCGGCCTTGGTGTAGCGGCGGCAGCTGATGGTGTTGCCGTCCATGCCGCACAGCCCCACGCCCCGACCCTTGAGCAGGGCCACCAGGTCCTTGTTCACCTGACCGGCCAGCACCTGCTGGACCACGGTCATGGTCTCGGCGTCGGTGTAGCGCAGGCCGCCCACAAACTTGGATTCAATGCCCAGCTTTTTCAGCATGGCGTTGATGGCAGGGCCGCCCCCGTGGACCAGCACCACCCGCACCCCCAGCAGGGTCAGGGTGACCAGGTCGTTCATCACCGCCAGCTTCAGCTGGCCGTTGACCATGGCGTTGCCGCCGTACTTGATGACCAGGGTCTTGCCGTGGTATTTCTGGATATAGGGCGTGGCTTCGGAAAAGAGCCGCGCCATCTCTTCGTTTTTCATGTTCCTTCCTCTTTCCTGCCCGCTCAGGTGCGGTAATCCCCGTTGATCTTGACGTAATCGTAGGTCAGGTCGCAGCCCCAGGCCTTGGCCGTGGCGTCGCCGCAGCCCAGATCCACCAGGATCTGGATCTCGCTCTCCTGGAGGATCCTGGCGGCTTCCTCCTCGCTGAAGATATGGTGGGCAGCATTCTCGCACACCAGCACCTCGCCGGCGGCGCTCTTCAGCCGCACGCTGGTCTTGTCAATGGAGAAATCCCCGGGGGTGTAGCCGATGGCACACAGCACCCGGCCCCAGTTGGCGTCCTCGCCGAACATGGCGGCCTTGAACAGGGTGGAGTGGATGACGCTCTTGGACACATCCCGGGCGATCTGCAGGGTGGGGGCGCCGGTGACGACGCATTCCAGCAGCTTGGTGGCCCCTTCCCCGTCCCCGGCCAGTTCCCGGCAGAGGGTCTCGGCCACCTGGGTCAGGGCAGCCACAAAGGTGACATAGTCCTCGCTGTCGGCGGCCACGGGGTCGTTGCCCGCCAGCCCGGAGGCCAGCAGCAGGACGGTGTCGTTGGTGGAGGTATCCCCGTCCACCGAGATCTGGTTGAAGGTGGCGGGCACCACGCTGGACAGGGCCTTCTGGAGCACGGCGGGTTCCATGGCGGCGTCGGTGGTGATGAAGAGCAGCATGGTGGCCATGTTGGGGTGGATCATGCCGGAACCCTTGGCGATGGCGCCCATGCGGCAGGTCTTGCCGCCCAGGGTGAACTCCACGGCCACCTGTTTGGGGTGGGTGTCGGTGGTCATGATGGCAAAGGCGGCGTTCAGGCTGCCCTGGGGGCTGTGGGCCAGCTGGGCGGCGCAGGCCGGGATGCCGGAGGCAAAGGGCGCGATGGTCATGGCCTGACCGATGACGCCGGTGGAGGCGGGCAGCACGTCGGCTTCGTCCACGCCCAGGGCCTGGGCGGCCAGACGGCAGGTTTCCCGGGCCAGCTCCACCCCGCCGGGGGCGCAGGTGTTGGCGTTGCCGGAGTTGACCAGGATGGCCTGGGCGTAGCCGTCGGCCAGGTGTTCCCGGTCCACCGTGATGGGGGCCCCGTAGACCTTGTTGGTGGTGTAGCAGGCGGCGCCCGCACAGCGCACGTCGGCTTTGATCAGGGCCAGGTCCGGTTTGGCGTGGTTATGCCGGATGCCGCAGTGGATGCCCGCGGCGGAAAATCCCTGGGGCGCGCAGATGCCGCCCTCGATTGTGGTAAAGTTCATCTTTCTCCCCCTCATTCAGGTTGCGGACACTGCCGCGGATTACAGAGCCAGACCTTCGGTTTCTTCCAGGCCCAGCATCAGGTTCATGCACTGCACCGCCGCGCCGGAGGACCCCTTGCCCAGGTTGTCGAAGCGGCTGATCAGCTGGATCTGGCCGCCGTCCGGGGAGGCAGTGACGAAGATCTCCATGCTGTCCTTGCCTGCCAGGGCGTTGGACGGCAGGAACCCCGGCATATTGTCGGGGTCAAACGGGTGGACGGTGATGACCGGGCTGCCGGCGTAATAGTCGGCCAGCACGGAGGCCAGATCTTTGGCGTCGCCGTTGAGCTGGCTGCGCTGGAGCTGGACCACCGTCTCCATGCCGGCGTAGTAGTCGGCCACCACCGGGCAGAAGACCGGGGCGGTGTGCAGGCCGCAGACGGCCATCATCTCGGGCAGGTGCTTGTGGTGCAACGTCAGGCCGTAGGGGCGGGGGGCGCAGAGTCCCGCGTCGGTGCGCTCAGCCTCATACTGGGCGATCATGGACTTGCCGCCGCCGGAATACCCGGTCAGGCTGAAGCAGCACAGGGCGGCTTCCGGCGCCAGCAGGCCCCGGCGCACCAGGGGCGCCACCGGGGCGATGAACCCGGAGGCGTGGCACCCGGGCACCGCCACCCGGGTGGCGGTTTTCAGGGCCTTGCGGGTGTTGTCCAGCTCCGGCATGCCGTACAGCCAGCCGGAGGCGGTGCGGTGGGCGGTGGAGGTGTCCAGGATGCGGACCTCCTCTTTCACCAGCGGGATGATCTCCCGGGCTGCCGCATCGGGCAGGCAGAGGAAGGTCAGGTCGCTCCGGTTGATGACCGCCGCCCGGGCATTGGGATCCTTGCGGTCGGCTTCGGGGATGGTCAGCAGTTCAAATTCCGGGCGGGCGGCCAGACGGTCCGCAATGCGCAGGCCGGTGGTGCCGGAAGACCCGTCCACAAAAATACGATACTTTTTCACAGCAAACACCCGTTTCGGTTTTTATTGGGCCAGGGCGGCGCGCACGTCGGCGATCTGGGAAAGGACGCTGGCCCTGGTGGGGCCGCCGTAGCTGGTGCGGCCTTCGCAGCAGCGGGTCAGGTCGATGGCCTCATACACATCCTTCTCAAAGAGGGGGCTGTACCGCTGGAATTCTTCCAGGGACATCTCCTCCAGGGTCTTGCCTTCCCGGATGCAGGCGGCCACCATGGTGCCGGTGCACTTGTAGGCATCCCGGAAGGGCATGCCCTTCTTGGTCAGGTAGTCGGCGCAGTCGGTGGCGTTGATGAAGCCGTGGGCCGCCGCCTTGCGCATGTTTTCCGGGCGGGGGGTCATGGTGGCCAGCATGGGGGTCAGGGTGCGCAGGCAGAGGTCCAGGGTGTCCACCGCGTCGAAGATGGCCTCCTTGTCCTCCTGCATATCCTTGTCGTAGGCCAGGGGAATGCCCTTCATCATGACCAGCAGGGTGTTCAGGTCCCCGTACACCCGGCCGGTCTTGCCCCGGATGAGCTCGGTGACATCGGGGTTCTTCTTCTGGGGCATGATGGAGGAACCGGTGGTGAAGGCGTCGTCCAGCTCCACGAACCGGAACTCCCAGCTGCACCAGAGGATGACCTCCTCCGACAAACGGGAGAGGTGCATCATGCAGGTGGCCATGGCGGCACAGAGCTCGATGCAGAAATCCCGGTCGGACACCCCGTCAATGGAGTTGTGGCAGGGGGCCGCAAAGCCCAGCTCCCTGGCGGTGTAGAACCGGTCCAGAGGGTAGGTGGTGCCGGCCAGGGCGCCGGAGCCCAGGGGGCACTCGGCGTCCATCCGGCGCACCGCGTCCTGCATCCGGCCCAGGTCCCGCAGCAGCATCCAGGCGTAGGCCATGAGCTGGTGGCCGAAGCTCACCGGCTGGGCCCGCTGCAGGTGGGTGTAACCGGGCATGACGTAGCCCGCGCTCTCCTCGGCTTTCCGGCAGATGGCGTCGATAAGGTCTTTGATTTCCTTTTGCAGGGTGGCGGCGGCGTCCCGCAGGTAGAGGCGGATGTCCAGGGCCACCTGGTCGTTGCGGCTGCGGCCGGTGTGCAGCCGCTTGCCCGCATCCCCCACCCGGGCGGTGAGGGTCTGTTCCACAAAGGTGTGCACGTCCTCGGCGGTGGGGTCGATCTCCAATGCGCCGCTGTGCAGATCGTCCAGAATGGAGTGGAGTCCTTTGTGGATATCCTCCACATCCTGGGCGGAGATGATGCCCTGGGCGCCCAGCATGGCGGAATGCACCAGGCTGCCCCGGATGTCCTGTTCGATCATGCGGGCGTCGAACCGGATGGAGGAGTTGAAGTCATTGACGCGGCTGTCCACCGCCTTGCTGGCGCGGCCCTGCCAAAGTTGGGGCATGGAGATAACCTCTCTTTCCGTACAATCAGGGAGTTTTCAGGAACGCCAAAGCCGCCAAGGAGGCAGATTCCTCCCCGGCGGCGGGTTGGCTGTTGGGTTTTGCTTTCAGAAATCAGTCGATGGCGGGCCACTTTTTGGCCAGCTTGGCCCGCTCGGCGATGGGCAGGCCGAACAGGTTGATGAAGCCGGTGGCGTCGGCCTGGTTGTAGTCCTCATCCTCGCCGAAGGAAGCGGTCTGCTCGTCGTAGAGGGTGAAGGGGCTGGTGACGCCGGCGTTGATCATGTTGCCCTTGTAGAGCTTCAGGGTCACATCGCCGGTGACCGTCTTTTCCAGCTGGTCCACAAAGGCGCTGATGGCTTCCCGCAGGGGGGTGAACCACTGGCCGTTGTAGACGAGATCGGCCATCTTCTGGGCCACGATCTCCTTGAAGTGGGCGCTCTCCTTGTCCAGGGTGATGGTCTCCAGCACGTTGTGGGCCTTGTACAGGATGGCGCCGCCGGGGGTCTCGTACACGCCGCGGCTCTTCATGCCCACCAGCCGGTTCTCCACGATGTCCAGCAGGCCGATGCCGTTTTCGCCGCCCAGCTTGTTCAGGGTCTCCACGATCTCCACGGCGCCCATTTCCTTGCCGTCAATGGCGGTGGGCACGCCCTTCTCAAAGTGGATGGTCACATAGGTGGGCTTGTCGGGCGCCTGTTCGGGGCTGACGCCCAGTTCCAGGAACCCGGGCTTGTTGTACTGGGGCTCGTTCTTGGGATCTTCCAGGTCCAGGCCCTCATGGCTCAGGTGCCACAGGTTCTTGTCCTTGGAGTAGTTGGTCTCCCGGCTGATCTTCAGGGGGATGTTGTGGGCCTCGGCGTAGTCGATCTCCTCGTCACGGCTCTTGATGTCCCATTCCCGCCAGGGGGCAATGATGGTCATATCCGGGGCGAAGGCCTTGAGGGTGAGCTCAAACCGGACCTGGTCGTTGCCCTTGCCGGTGCAGCCGTGGCAGATGGCGTCGGCGCCTTCCTTGATGGCGATGTCCGCCAGGGCCTTGGCGATGCAGGGGCGGGCGTGGGAGGTGCCCAGCAGGTAGTCCTCATACTTGGCGCCGGCCTTCAGGCAGGGCCAGATGTAGTTTTCCACGTAATCCTTCTTCAGGTCCAGCACATACAGCTTGGAAGCGCCGGTCTTCTTGGCCTTCTCTTCCAGGCCGTCCAGCTCGGTGCCCTGGCCCACGTCGCCGGAAACGGCGATGACTTCACAGTTGTTGTAGTTTTCCTTCAGCCAGGGGATGATGATGGAGGTATCCAGACCGCCGGAATAGGCCAGAACGACCTTCTTGATGTCCTGCTTGTTCTTTTTCATGGTGAGCACCCTTTCTCTCTTCTCACAGCGTGTAGCTGAATATTTATTCATCTGATGCTTCTTATTATACACGCCATTTTGCCAAAATCAAGGCACAAACTCCCACAAACTCGCCCCACATGCGGGCAGAATTTTGTATAAATTTCCATATATTTGCAGTTGGTTTGCATTTGCAGGGCGTTTTTCTGTATTTTTATGCAATGTTTGAGGCTCACAGGGCGTACAGGTCGGTGTATTTGCGGCGCAGGTAGCGGGTGTAGTGGGTGGGGTCGAACTCCCCGCCGCACAGGCTTTTCACCAGGTCCGCCGGTTCCCGGCTGTTGCCGTACTGCCACAGCCGGGTGTGCAGGGCGTCCTTGAGGGGGCTCAGGTCGCCCTTTTCGATGTGGGCTTCCAGCACCCCGTCCCCCAGTTTGGCGGTGATGTCGTCCCAGGCCTGGGCGGCGTAGGCGCTGCCCAGGGCGTAGCTGGGGAAGTAGCCCATATCGCCCCCGGCCCAGTGGATGTCCTGCAAAACACCCCGGGCGTTGTCCGGCACCTGGATGCCCAGGTATTCCTGATACTTGGCGTTCCAGGCTTCGGGCAGGTCTTTGACGGCCAGGGTGCCCTGGAGCAGGGCCTTTTCCAGCTCGTACCGCACCATGATGTGCAAGGCATAGGTCAGCTCGTCCGCCTCGGTGCGGATCAGGCTGGCTTCGGCCCGGTTGGCGGCGCGGTAGAGTTCCTCCTCGGTGAAGTCGGCGGTCTGGCCGGGGAAGAGTTCCCGCAGCACCGGCCACAGCCAGTGGATAAAGGCCCGGGACCGGCCCACCATGTTCTCAAACAGACGGCTCTGGCTTTCGTGCAGGCCCATGGTGGCCCCGCCGCCCAGGACGGTGAAATCGCAGGCCGGGTCCACCCCCAGCTCATACAGGGCGTGGCCGCCCTCATGGGCCACGCTGTACAGGCTGCTGAGCACATCCCGTTTCATATAATGGGTGGTGATGCGCACATCCCCGTGCCAGAAGCCCTCGGTGAAGGGGTGTTCGCTCTCATCCAGCACGCAGTGGTCCGGGTCCAGCCCCCACAGGGCCATGATCCGTCGGGCCAGCTCCCGCTGGCCTTCCAGCGGCCAGTCCCGGTCCAGGAAGTCGGTGCGCACCGGCTTGCCGCGCTGCTGGATTTCTTTCAGCAGGGGCAGGATCTCCCCCCGCAGGGCGGCGAAGAATGCATCGCACCGGGCGATGGTCAGCCCCCGCTCATACCGGTCCAGCCAGGCTTCATAGGGGTCCCTGTCCGGGGCAAAGTACCCGGCCTGCCGGCGCAGGGCGGCCACGATCTTTTCCAGGTACGGGGCAAAAGCGTCGAAGTCATTGCTCCGCTTGGCGCGGCCCCAGGCGGGCACCGCCTGCTGCACCAGCCCGGTGAAGGCGGCGTACTCATCGGCGGGGATGCGGGCGATGGCGTCGTACTGGCGGCGCAGTTCCCGCACCTCGGCGGCGGTACGCTCGTCCAGGTCGGCGGCCTCGGCCTCTTTCAGCAGGGCTTCGGTGTCCGGGTTGACCAGGGCGTCAAAGGAAATCCGGCTGAGCACCTCGGCGGCCTTGGCGCGGCCGTCCTCGCTGCGGGCGGGGGCGGCGGTGGCTTCGTCATAGCCCATGAGGGCCTGGGCGTAGCGGCAGGCGTAGAGCTTGTCCTCCAGGGTGCGGAGCTTTTCGGGAATGGTGTTGGGCATGGGTGGGGTCCTCCTGCAAAAAAATTCTGGTTCCAGTATACCACGGTTTGTGCCCCGGTGCCATTGTGTCCCGGGCGGTTTTGTGGTATGGTAAACACAAATCCATCCTTATATAGAGAAAGGGGTGTCTGTATGTCCGGAGCCGAACAGCCGCTGGTAAGCATCATTGTGCCCATCTACAACGCCAAGGACCACATTGCCCGCTGTGTGGAGAGCATCCGCCGCCAGACCTACCGCAACCTGGAGATCCTGCTGCTCAACGACGGCAGCAGCGACGTGAGCGGACCGGTGTGCGCCATGTACGCCAAGGTGGATGACCGCATCACCCTCATCGACAAGGCCAACAGCGGGGTGTCCGCCACCCGGAATCTGGGGATGCGGGCGGCCAAAGGCAAGTATCTGCAGTTTGTGGACGCGGACGACACCGTCCAGCCCTACGCCACCGAGCTGCTGGTGCAGAAAGCGGAGGAGCACGCCGCCGATATGGTCATTGCCCACTACAACCGGGTGGAGCCCCCCAAAGAATGGCGGGCCCAGCGCACCCCGCCCCTGCCGGAGGAGGTGGACCCGGGATTTGACCCCTTCACCAAGGTGCAGACCTTCGGGTTCCTCATGGAAGGGTATATGGGCAAGGCCCAGTTTGCCTACGGGCTGATGCAGGAACCGGCCAGCTTCTACTATGGGGTCATGTGGAACAAGCTTTACCGGGCGGACATCGTGCGCCAGCACCCGGACGTGGTGTGCAGCGAGGACCTGAATTACAGCGAGGACTTTTACTTCAACCTGAGCTTCATCCGGTATGCCGAGCGGTTCTACGCCCTGTCCACCCCCATCTACAACTATGTGCAGAACTCGGACAGTCTGGTGCACAACCTGAACCCGGTGAAGGTACTCACCACCCGGTGGGAGCTGCTCACCTATTATAAGGACCTGTACCGGGACCTGGGGCTGTATGAGGACAACAAATACCGCCTGAACCGGTACTTCTTCGGCATTGCCGAAAGCTGAACACAAAGTATCAAAACCGTCTGCGCCGGCGGACATGCGCCGACCGGCGCAGACACCTACAGGGAAATCGGGAGTCAAATTGTGTGCGAGACGCACTGCGTCGAGTGCGCGATTTGACCCCCAATTTTGTCGAGGGGGTGTACAAGAGGGGGAATAGGCCCGTCAGGCAATTGCCGTGCGGGACTGTTCCCCCTTTTGCAGCGTGTCGGGTTTTCCGACACGCTGGAGCGCCGTCCTCCCCGCGGGAGGGCGGCGTTTTGTCCATATGATTTTCCGGTAAAGAGCGGGTAAAATCCCGGCAGTACCGGGCAAAGCAATTGTGTTTCCTGCCGGGATATGCTACAATAGCAAATAGTCTGGCGTTGTATACCTGCGTGTCGGCGCCGGCAAAAATTCAATACAGAAAGTAGAGTTGATCTTTCCCCCCATGGACGAGGACAGTATTATCACCATCATTCTGATCGTAGCACTGGTGGCGATGTCGGCCTTTTTCTCCGCTTCGGAGACCGCCTTTTCTTCCCTGAACCTGATCCGCCTGCGCTCCCGCGCCGAGGCGGGCGACAAGCCCGCCGGCAAGGCCCTGAACCTGGCGGAAAAGTTCGACCGTCTGCTCAGCACCATCCTCATCGGCAACAACATCGTGAACATTGCAGCGGCTTCGCTGGGCACGGTGCTGTTCACCAACCTGCTGGGCCCGGTGTACGGCCCCACCGCCTCCACGGTCGCCCTGACCGCGATCGTGCTGATCTTTGGTGAGATCACCCCCAAGGGTCTGGCCAAGGAAATGCCCGAGACCCTTGCCGTTTCCTTTTCCCCGATCCTCAGCGCCCTGACCACCCTGTTCACCCCGCTGAACTTCCTCTTCGGCAAATGGAAGGATTTTCTGGCCCGCCGGTTCCATTCCGACGAGCACGACACCGTGACCGAAGGTGAGCTGGTCACCATGGTGAGCGAAGCCGAGAAAGACGGCGAGATCACCGACCGGGAAAGCGAACTGATCCGCAGCGCCATCAGCTTTGATGACGTGGAAGTGGAGGATGTGCTGATCCCCCGGGTGGACGTGGTGGCCGTGGCCGACGACGCCGACCTGGAAGAGGTGGCCGACCAGTTTGCGGAGAGCGGATACTCCCGCCTGCCGGTCTACCACGAGACCATTGACAACATCATCGGCGTGGTGCATGAGAAGGACTACTTCGTGGCCGCCCGCCGTGGGGATGCCGAGCTGGAAAAGCTCATTGCCCCGGCGCTGTACACCACCTCCGGCAGCCGCATCTCCGAACTGATGCGCACCATGCGGGAGAGCAAGCATCACATGGCCATTGTGGTGGATGAGTACGGCGGCACCGCCGGCATCGTCACCCTGGAGGACATCCTGGAAGAGCTGGTGGGCGAGATCTGGGACGAGCACGACGACGTGGTGGAGGAAGTCCGCGCCCAGAGCAACGGCAGCTGGCTCATTGCCGGCGACGCCGGTGTGGATGATGTGGCCGAGGAGCTGCACATCCGGGACAAGAGCAAGGCGGTGTCCATCAGCGGCCTGGTGCAGGAAAAGCTGGGCGGTCTGCCCAAGGTGGGCGACCATTTCCGCTGGGGCAAGTACGAGGGCATCGTCACCCGCACCACCCACCGCCGGGTGCAGGAGGTGCGCCTGACCCTGCTGGAACCGGAACAGCCCGCGTCCCAGGAATAACCTCTCTTGTATCCCATATACAGTATCCCAGCCGGACGGCCCCGCAAAGGCCGTCCGGCTTTTGGTTTGTGCGGGGCAGGAAATTCGCACCCACGCCAAAAAATCCGGGTCCATGCCTTGCATCCGCCGGGGCGGATTGCTATAATAAAGGACGCGCGCCGGGGGCTCCCCGGCGTGATTCTGTACGAAAACGGAGCGGATGTTTTGGTGGAACTGACGATATACGGACGCATTCTTTGCTGGCTGCAGCGGGTCAAGAAGTTTGTCAAAGGGGAAGTGGTGCTCAGCGCGGCCATTGTGCTGGCGCTGCTTTCGGCCATTGCGGTGCCGCCGGACGCGGCCTGGGCCGGGTACATCGACTGGGACACCCTGGCCTTGCTCTTCAGCCTGATGGCGGTGACCAAGGGGCTGCAGCAGCTGGGGCTGTTTGATGCCCTGGGGGCGTCCCTGCTGCGGCGGATGGCCACCACCCGCCGGATGGTGCTGGTGCTGGTGTTCCTGCCCTTCTTTTTCAGCATGCTCATCACCAACGACGTCTCCCTCATCACCTTTGTTCCCTTTGCCCTGACCGTGCTGCACATGGCCGGACAGGACCGGCTGGTGATCCCCACGGTGGTTTTGCAGACGGCAGCGGCCAACCTGGGCAGCATGCTCACCCCCATGGGCAATCCCCAGAACCTCTACCTGTACAATCGGTCGGGGATGAGCTTCGGGGAATTCTGCGCCCTGATGCTGCCCTATGTGGTGGTATCCGGGGTGTGCATCGGGGTGCTGGGGGCGCTGCCCCGCAGCGTGCCGGTCCACGCCGACCTGCCCGAAACCCAGCTGGGTGACAAGCGCAAGCTGGCCCTGTGTGCCGTGGGGGCGGTGCTCTGCCTGGGATGCATCGCCAAGGTGCTGCCGCCCCTGGGGGTGGCGGCCCTGACGGCGGTGGTGCTGATCATCGGGGACCGCAAGCTGCTGGCCAAGATCGACTATTCCCTGCTGGGGACCTTCATTGCCTTCTTT
>CALXHN010000074.1 GCA_944388105.1 uncultured Gemmiger sp.
CTTTGCACCCCCGCCTCATTGTGCTACAATAAAACCAACACACCATACGATTCTGTGCAAAGGAGGACCCATCCATGGCCGACAACGGCGAACAATTGCGGTATCTGCAGCTTCTGTCCAAGGATTTTCCCACCATTGCGGCGGCCGCCAGTGAGATCATCCGCATCGAGGCCCTGCTCCGCCTGCCCAAGGGCACCGAGCATTTCATGAGCGATCTGCACGGGGAGCATGAAGCCTTTCTCCACATCCTGAACAACGCTTCCGGCGTTATCCGGGAAAAGATCGACCTGGTGCTGGGGGACTCGGTGCCCGCCCACGACCGGGCGGAGCTGGCCACCCTCATCTACTATCCGGTGCAGAAACTGCCCGAGATCAAGGCACGGCAGACCGACCTGGACGGGTGGTACCGCCGCACCCTCCTGCAGCTCATCGAGCTTTGCCGGCTGGTGTCCAGCAAGCACACCCGGGCCCATGTGCGCAAATGCCTGCCCGCCAACTGCGGCTACATTCTGGACGAACTGCTCCACGCCCATTTCGAGGACCACGACAAGGACCTGTATTACGGCGAGATCATCGACAGCATCCTGCGCTACGAGCGGGCGGACGCCTACATCATCCGGTTCTGCGAGGTCATCAAGCATCTGGCCGTGGACACCCTGCACATTCTGGGGGACGTGTTCGACCGGGGCGCCCGACCGGACCTGATCATGGATCAGCTCATCGCCCACCACGATGTGGACATCCAGTGGGGCAACCACGACGTGGTCTGGATGGGCGCGGCGGCCGGCAGCGCCGTCTGCGTCTTCACGGTGCTCAAGACCTCCCTGGCCTACGGCAACCTGGACCTGATCGAGACCGGGTACGGCATCAGCCTGCGGGCGCTGGAACGCTTCGCCATGGACTTTTACGGCGGCCCCATCGACCGCCGTTGGATCCCCCACGCCGATGACCGGGAACACATCTCCCCCGACGTACAGACCCGCAACGCCCGGATGCACAAGGCCGTGACCCTGCTGATGTTCAAGCTGGAAGCCCAGGTCATTGCCCGCAACCCGGATTTCGGCATGCAGGGGCGGGACTACCTGAACCAGATCGACTACCAAGCCGGCACCGTGCGCTGCCGGGGACGGGTATACCCCCTGCTGGACCGGGATTTTCCCACCGTGGACCCCGCCGCCCCCACCGCCCTCACCCCCCGGGAACAGGCCCTGGTGGAGGAACTCTGCCGCGCCTTCACCCAGAGCGAACGGCTGCAGCGGCATGTGCAGTTCCTCTACGCCCACGGGGCGGTGTACAAGGTGTTCAACGGCAATCTGCTCTTCCACGGGGCGGTGCCCATGACCCCCGACGGCGGCTTCGCCCCTGAACGGTTCGAGGGCAGGCTGTACAGCGGCAAGGCCCTCTTCGATTACTGCGACCGTCGGGCCCGCCAGGGATACTTTGCCCCGCCGGACAGCCCCGAGCGTGGGGCCGGACAGGATTTCCTGTGGTACCTGTGGTGCGGGTCCCTCTCTCCCATCTTCGGGCGCAGCGCCATGACCACCTTTGAGCGGCTGTACATTGCGGACGAGACCACCCACGCCGAGATCAAGAACCCCTACTACAAGCTGGTCAGCGGCCCCCACGCCGAGGAGATCGCCGTGCGGATCCTGGCGGAGTTCGGCCTTGCGGGGGAGGGCTGCCACATCCTCAACGGCCATGTGCCGGTGCGGGCGGTGGAGGGGGAAGACCCGGTGAAGGCGGGCGGCCGTCTGGTGGTCATTGACGGCGGGTTCTGCCGTGCCTACCACCGGCGCACCGGCATTGCGGGGTACACCCTGGTGTACAACAGCCGGGGCATGACCCTGCGCACCCACCAGCCTTTTGAGAGCACCGCCAAGGCCATCCTGGAGGACGAGGACATCGCCTCCAAGAGCAAACCCATCTATGTGGCCAAAGAGCGCATCCTGGTGCGGGACACCGACGAAGGACGGGCTTTCCGGGCCACCATCGCCGACCTGAGCCGGCTGCTGGACGCCTACCGCGCCGGCGTGCTGGTGCAGCACGGAGACTGAACCTTGACAGCGGCCCCCTGCGGGGGTATCATAAGGCCGCAAAAGAAAACACGGGCCCGGGCGGTCAAACCGTCGGGCCCGATGATTTTGTCTTTTGGCGGGAAAGTATACAGGGCAGGGCTGCAGGCCCCCCTTTGCAAGGAGGTTCAGCGGTATGCTGGAAAAACTGCGTCATCACGGACAGATGTCCGACGCTTTGCGCACCATGGTCTTTCTGACCCTGTCCGGCGGCTTCCAGGACGGATACACCTACATGGGCCGGGGTCAGGTGTTCGCCAACGCCCAGACCGGCAACGTGATTCTGTTCGGGGTGCACCTGTGCAGCGGGGAATGGGCCGCCGCCCTGCGGTACCTGACCCCGGTGGTGGCTTTCGGGGCGGGGGTGTATTTCTCCGCCTGGGTCCGCCACCGGTTCGGCGAAGGCCGCCGGCTGCACTGGCGCCAGCTGGTGCTGGGCATCGAGATCCTGCTGCTGTTTGCGGTGGGCTTCCTGCCCAACACCCTGGACATTGCGGCCAACGTGCTGGTCAGCTTTGTGTGCGCCATGCAGGTGCAGGCCTTCCGCAAGGTGCGGGGCAACGCCTACGCCAGCACCATGTGCATCGGCAACCTGCGCAGCGGGGTGCAGTGCCTGTTCGACTGGCGCCACAACGGCGATGCCGCCGCCCTGCGCAAGGCCCTGCAGTACCTGACCATCATCACCGTCTTTGCGGTGGGGGCCGTGTTCGGCTCGCTGCTCTCCCAGACGGTGGGGGTGCGGGTCATCTGGTGCAGCTGCGCCCTGCTGGCCGTGAGCTTTTTCCTCATGTTCTCCCGGGAGGAAGAGGCCTGAGGGGCCTCAGGCCGGGACCTCGCGGCCGAAATTCTGCACCTTCTCGATGAGGAAGGAGGACAGGGTGACGGTGATGAGGGAAAAGGCGATGCGCCAGGCCGGGATGTAACTCAGCGAAAGGGCCAGCACGGTCAGGTCGGTGAGCAGATAACACCGGGCCAGACCCCAGCCGGACAGCTTGTGGATGACCAAGGCCAGGGCGTCGTCCCCGCCGCTGGAACCGCCCTGCCGGATGATGAGACCCACCCCCACCCCGATGAACAGGCCGCCCAGGATGGCCGCCGCCAGGGGCTGGGCGGACAAATCCGGCAGCAGGTAAGGCAGGGATTCCCACACCTTGAACCAGGCGGCCATGGCCGCGCTGGACACCAGGGCGGTGCACAGGAACCCCGCCCCCAGTACCTTCAGCGCCGCCGCGTAGCAGGCCAGGTCCAGCACCGGCGACACCAGGGAGGCAGGCAGGCCGGTCCAGTGGTTGACAAAAAGCAGCATGCCCAGCACCCCGCCCTCGGTGATGCCGGTGCGCTGGTGGATGTTGTGCAGCCCGAAGGTGGCGATGCCGGCCCCCAGGACCAGGAGCGCCAGACGCCGGGGCGTGAACTGCCGGCGCAGGCGGTCCGCCGCCTGCCGCAGCCATTGGTTGTTTTTGTTCAAGATACTCACCTCTCACCTGTAGGATAAACCATGGAACTGTTCTAGGGTCAAGTGGTCAAAAAAAACGTCCCCGTGCTTTTTGAGAAAGGCATGGGGACGTTTTTTCGGTTTTATCAGCAGTGCCGGTCCCGCTGCAGGTCGATCCAGGCAAGGTCTCCCCGCTCCAGGCCGTGGATGAGCACCTCGGCGGTGGCAATGTTGGTGGCCACCGGGATGGTGTGCATATCGCACAGCCGCAGCAGGTTCACGGCGTTGGGTTCGTCCGGGCGCGCGCTCACCGGGTCCCGGAAAAACAGGAGCATATCCACCTCACCGCAGGCGATCATCGAGCTGATCTGTTCCGCACCGCCCCGGCCGCCGGGGTACAGGCAGCGCACGGGCAGGCCGGTGGCGTCGTGCACCACCTTGCCGGTCACGCCGGTGGCCACCAGCTCGTTCTGGGACAGAACGCGGATATAAGCCGTACAGAACTGGGTCATCAGTTCCTTGCGGGAATCATGGGCGATCAGAGCGATCCGCATGGGGGAATCTTCTCCTTTATACAAAAATGGAACCGCGGGGAGCGGTGATTGAATCTATGATACGGTAGAAAGAGAAAAAATGCAAGCACCGGACGGATTTCGGGCTATTTTTGCACGAAAATTCCACCTGTAACCGAGCAATTTTCACAAGGTCGGGCGTAAAATTTTGGCCAAACCGCGCGGCGCCGCCGTGCTATAATAAGTAAAACCAATCTTGAGGGGCGCTTTCTGCGCCCGAAAGGGGAGAATTCCTGATGAAACGTTCCGCGCAGACCGTGATCCGTGAAGGAGCCTATTACACCATCGCCGCCGCCAACGGCCGCGTGCTGGAGGTGGCCGATTTCAACACCGAGAACGGCGCATCGGTGCGGCTGTGGAGTTATGAGGGACAACCCTGGCAGCAGTGGACCTTTGAGGAGGCCGCGGAAGGCCAGTATCGCATCCGCAACCGCTTTACCGGCAAGGTCATGGACCTGGCCATGAGCGGTGTGGTCAACGGCACCTGGGTACACCAGTGGAGCAAGACGTCCGGCGCGGGGCAGCGCTGGGAACTGGTGCCCGCCGAGGGCGGCCGGGTGAAGATCCGCAACGTGCTGGCCGACAAGGTCATCGACCTGGTGGGCATGCGGGTGGACAACGGCACCCAGGCCCAGATCTGGCAGGACGTGTACGGGGAAAACCAGCTGTGGAAGCTCACCCCCGTGCCGGACAAACAGCTGAAAGACCCGCCCCCGGCCCCGGTGCGCACCGCCGCCCCCAAATCCACCCGCACCCAGACCGGCAAGGGTGCCAAGGCCAAGAAGACCTCCGGCAAGGGCGCCCGCCGTGCCGCCAGATAAACCACGCTGAACCAGACCTTTTCGCCCCGTCCGCGGCTTGCCGCGGGCGGGGTTTGCTGGTATAATGAGGGGTAGACTGTCCGCCCCCGGCCGGGTCCGGGGCGCGGTTCCTTTGTGTTTGTGACCGAAAGGTTTGGGTATGACCTACTATTCCCTTGTATTTCCCCTGTTTTTTGCGGCGGCGGTGCTGGCGTTCTGGCTGGTGCCGCCCAAAGCCCGGGAGGCCGTGCTGCTGGCGGCCGGGGTGCTGTATATGGCCAGCTGGGGCGGGGTATCCCTGGGGGTGCTGGCCGCCGTGACCCTGCTCACCTGGGCCTGCGGCCGGGGCATGGCCGCCGCCGGCACCCCCGCCGGACGACGGGCCTTCCTGGTGCTGGGGCTGGCGGTCAGCGCCGGGTTCCTCTTTGCCCGCAAGGCCCTGCCCCTGCTTGCCCCGGGGGTGACCCTGGTCACCCTGACCGGGCTGGCCTTCTACGCCCTGCAGGCCGCCTCCTATCTGGCAGACGTGTACACCGGCAGATGCCCGGTACAGAAAAACCTGCTCCGCTATGCCGTGTACATGAGCTTTTTCCCCCGGGTGCTCAGCGGCCCCATCGGTCGGGCGGAGGAATTCTTCCCCCAGCTGGACGCCCTGCGCACCGGACAGCGCCGGTGTGAGCCGGCCCAGGTGCGCCGGGGCCTCATCACCATGCTGGGCGGCTGGGCCGAAAAGCTGGTGCTGGCCAACCTGCTCTCCGCCTGGGTCAACGCCGTCTATGCCCAGTGGACCCAGTGCAGCGCCCCGGTGGTGCTGGCGGGCGGGCTCTTCTTCGGCTTTTCCCTCTACTTTGACTTTGCGGGGTACAGCCACCTGGCCCTGGGCGCCGCCCGGGTGCTGGGCATCGAGCTGGCCCCCAACTTCCGCCGCCCCTACTTTGCCCAGAGCCTGGGCGAGTTCTGGCAGCGGTGGCACATCTCGTTGTCCGGCTGGCTGCGGGATTACATCTACATCCCCCTGGGCGGCAGCCGCCGGGGTACGCCCCGCCGGGTGCTCAACCTGCTCATCACCTTCACGGTCAGCGGCCTGTGGCACGGCAGCACCTGGCAGTACCTGTTCTGGGGGCTGCTCCACGGGGTGCTGCAGAGCATCGGCGCCCTGACCAGGCCGCTGCGCCGCCGGTTTGCCGGCAAAGGCGGCCCCGCCGGGGTGTGGGCGCGCCGGCTGTTCATCACCCTCTGCGCCAACGGGGCCTTCCTCTTCTTCGGGGCGCCCAGCCTTTCCCAGGGCTTCGGCATGGTGGGCCGCATCCTCAGCGGTGCCCCCGGGCTGGGGGCGCTGGACCTGGGGGTGTCGGGCACCGAGCTGGCCTTTGTGCTGCTGGCCATGGTCCTGGCTTTCTGCCTGGACCTGGCGGCCGAGCGGGCGGAGAACGCCGGTTCCAGCCTGTACGACCGCTTCGCCGCCCTGCCCGGGGCGGTGCGGGTGCCGGTGCTGCTGGTGCTGGCCGTGACCGTGCTGGTCTTTGCCTGCCGCCTGGTGGGCACGGACGCGGCTTCCTTCTATTATGCGCAGTTTTAAGGGAGGGCCGCAGCCATGAAAGCATTTCTTCTTCGTCTGGCGGCCTTTGTACTGGCCGCCCTGGTGTTGTTCTGCGGGGTGCTGGGGCTTTCGGCCTTTGCCCCCTTCTCGGAAATTTTTGCCAAGCTCACCGATTCCACCGGGTACTCCGCCTCGGCCAGTGAGGAGATCGGCGGCCACATCGCCAACGTGCAGGCCGACGATGGCGCCGCCGCCCTGATCCTGGGGGACAGCGTCTGCTGGCAGGTCTTTGACCCCTTCAGCCTGTGCAACACCGCCTACCGCATCGACGGCAGCAACCGGGCGGTGACCCTGGCCGGACAGTATCTGCTGGCCAAAGCCTTTCTGGACGCCCACCCCGGGGCCACCGACGTGTATCTCATCGTCACGCCGGAGAGCTTTTCCGCCGGGTTTGACGCAGGGTACGGCTACCAGTACGCGGCGGCCCCCTTTGCCGCCGCCGGACTGCTGGGCGGCCTGGACGAGACCACCCGGGCGGAGCTCACCGCCGCCTACGGCGCGCCCTTCCTCACCGGGAGATTTGCCCGGTGGGCGGACGCCTCTCCCCTGGTGAAAAAGCTCTACCTCAACGCCCTGGAACTGGTTCCCCGGCAGGAGGAGACCGGGCCGCTGACCCCCATGGCCGCCCGCAACCTGCAGAATCTGGCCGCTTTGTGCCAGGAGCGGGGAGCGGTCTTCCACCTGCTCTGCGCCCCCCTGGCTGACACCGGGGACCGCCGCAGCACCATGGCGGCGCTGGAAGAGGCGTTCCGGGCGCAGGGGCTCTACGACAGTTATTCCGCCTACTTCACCCGGACGCCCTGGTATGACCGGGGGCTTTTCGGGGAGGACGGCATCCATTTTGACAATTCCGTGGCCGATATGGATTTCTGCGCCGGAGTGGTGCGGGACATCCAGGCCGCCACCGGCCTGCTGGACGGGCTGGTGCTCAGCTACGACTGATTTTTCCGTACCCTACTATTTGACCTTTGGAAAGGCGGTTTCCCCATGCAGTTCAGTGAACTTTCGATCCGTGAACCCATCCTGCGGGCCACCCGGGAGATGGGCTTTACCGAGATGACCGAGATCCAGCAGAAGGCCATTCCCCTCATGCTGGACGGCCATGACATGATCGCCAAGGCCCCCACCGGCACCGGCAAGACGGTGGCCTTCGGCATTCCGGTGCTGGAACAGGTGGCGGACGCCCCCGCCGGCGCCCCCAAGGCGGTGATTCTGAGCCCCACCCGGGAACTGGCCCAGCAGATCGCCCAGGACCTGCGCAACCTGGCCCAGTTTCTGCCCCAGGTCAAGATCGTCTGCGTCTACGGCGGCGCCGGCATGGACAAGCAGCAGCGCCAGCTGAAGGCGGGCTGCCAGGTGGTGGTGGCCACCCCGGGGCGGCTGATGGACCATTACCGCCACCATGCCATCGACCTGTCCGGGGTGGAGACCATCGTGCTGGACGAGGCCGACGAGATGCTGAACATGGGCTTTTACAAGGACGTGCGCCACATCATCGACCTGATGAAGCACCGCAGGAGCCTGTCCATGTTCTCGGCCACCATCAGCCGGGAGGTGCTGGACATCGGCTGGCTGTACCAGAAGAACGCCGCCGAGGTCAGCGTGCAGCCGGTGGAGGATTCCAGCCCCAAGATCGACCAGTACAAGCTGCTGACCACCGGCCGGGACAAGCTGGCCGACCTGGCCCAGATCATCATCTCCGAAGGGTACAAGCGGGTGATGGTCTTCTGCAACACCAAGTACAACACCGGCATGCTGGCCAACCAGCTGGCACGGCTGAACTTCAACGTGGACTGCCTGCATGGGGATCTGTCCCAGGCGGAGCGCAACCGGATCATGCAGCGGTTCAAGGCCGGGGAGATCGCCGTGCTGGTGGCCACCGACGTGGCCGCCCGGGGCATCGACGTGTCCGACGTGGACGCGGTCATCAACTACGACGTGCCCGAGGAAAACGAGCACTACACCCACCGCATCGGCCGCACCGGCCGTGCCCGCCGGGAGGGCGCCAGCTATCTCTTCTACACCAAGGAGGAGACCAAACGGGTGGACACCCTGCTGCGCCTGACCCGCAACACCGACGACTGCCGCCCGGTGCACTTCGACTTCAACCATGAGAAGCTCATCGTGGAGGAGAACACCCCCACCGACCGCTTCCAGATCAAGTGCTATTTCTGAGTGAATCCCATGCAAGAGACACTGTATCATAACGGCCGCGTGTATTGCGGCGACGGCCGCACCTGCACCGCCCTGTGGGTGCGGGACGGCCGGGTTTTCCGCATGGGCGGGGAGGAACTGCGGAAAGAGGCCGACGGCATCCCCGCCGTGGACCTGGCGGGGGGCTGGGTGTTCCCCGGCTTCAACGACAGCCACCTGCATCTGTTGGATGTGGGCCGGGGGCTGGGGGCCATCGACCTGTTCGGGGCCGATTCTCCCGCCGACATCGCCCGCCGCTGTGCCGACTTCATCCGCCGCCGGAACATTCCCGCCGGACGGGCCATCTACGGCAACGGCTGGAACCAGGACAAGTTTGCGGGCGCCCCGGTGCTGCCCACCCGGGCGGACCTGGACACGCTGGTGCCGGACCATCCCCTGCTGCTGGACCGGGTGTGCGGGCACATCATGGTGTGCAACACCGCCGCCCTGAAAGCGGCGGGCATCACCGCCGCCACCCCGGTCCCGGAAGGCGGGGGCATCGACCTGGGCCCGGACGGGCAGCCCAACGGCCTTTTGCGGGACAACGCCGTGGCCCTGGTGCGCAAGATCCTGCCCGCCGAGAACGTGGAGGACATCAAGGCCGAATTTGTGGCCGCCTGTGCCCGGGCGGTGTCCAAGGGGCTGACCACCGTGCAGACCTGCGACATCCGCAGCCGGGACTGGCCGCTGGTGGTGCAGGCCCTGCGGGAGCTGGACGAAGCCGGACTGCTGCCCCTGCGGCTGGTGCTTCAGTGCGCCCTGGACACCCCGGAGGACTACCGGGCCTTTCTGGATGCCCACATCCAGGACGGCCGGATGTGGAAAGTCGGGCCCCTGAAGCTGTTCCTGGACGGGTCCTTAGGCGCCCGCACTGCCTGGATGCGCCGGGACTACGCCGACGAGCCGGGGCAGCGGGGACTGTGCTGCCTTGGCTATGACACCGCCCTGACCATGGCCCGCATGGCCGACGCCGCGGGCAAACAGGTGGTGGCCCATGCCATCGGGGACGCCGCCGTGGACGAGATGCTGAACGTTATCGAAGCCCTCTGCCCCCATGGCGAAAATCCTCACCGCCACGGGGTGGTGCATTGCCAGATCACCACCCGGGACCAGTGGGACCGGTTTGCGGCGCTGCAGGCCGGGGCGCTGGTGCAGCCGGTGTTCCTGGACTACGACCACACCATCGTCACCGCCCGGTGCGGGGCGGAACTGGCCGCCACCAGCTATGCTTTCGGCACGGCGGTGCGGCTGGGGGTGCCGGTGAGCTACGGCACCGACGCCCCGGTGGAGGACCTGGACCCCCTGCGCAACTTCTACTGCGCCGTGACCCGCCGGCCCCTGGCCGGGGGCGCGCCCTGGCAGCCGGAGGAGTGTGTGACCCGTGCCCAGGCCCTGGACTGCTACACCCGGGGCGGGGCGTACAACGAGTTTGCGGAAGCCGAAAAGGGCCTGCTGCTGCCGGGATACCGGGCGGACTTTGTGGTCCTGGACGGGGATCTGCTCACCGTGCCGGAGGAGCAGCTTTTGCAGCTGCGGGTGCTGGCTACGGTGGTGGGGGGACGGGTGGTTTATACTGCCTGATTTTCCCCGGCCCGATTTTGTTTGATACTTCCGGTTTATCCGGGGAACGGCATCTTGCCGGATGATCCTTCCTTTTTGGCAAGCGGGAGCTTGCGGGGGAGTTGTTCCTTTTTGGCGTCAAAAAGGAACCGAAAAACCGCCACCGTTTCGAGGCGGTGGACGCCGACCAGGGCTGCGGC
>CALXHN010000075.1 GCA_944388105.1 uncultured Gemmiger sp.
TTGCGCAGCTCGGCGGCCCGCAGGGTAAGGCCTTCCCGGAAGGCCGGCATCACCGACGCCGCCACCCGGTCAGCCAGGGGGCGGATGAGCAGGTCGGTCTGGGCAGACACCCCGCCCCCCACCAGGATCCGCTGGGGGTTGAAGATGTGCACCAGTCCCGCCAGCCCCTGGGCGATCTCGTCCATCCAGCCGTCCAGCAAAGCCAGCACTTCCCTGTCCCCCGCCTCGGCGGCGGCAAAGATGGTCCGGCCGCTGTCCCAGGCGGGATTCTGTTCCTGGGCGGTGCGCACCAGGGCGGTGGTGGAAGCATACCGCTCCCAGCAGCCCACGGCCCCGCAGGTGCAGGGTACCCCGTCCCGCACATGGGTGCGGTAGTGGCCGATCTCCCCGCCCAGGCCCCGGGCGCCTTCCAGCAGGCGGCCGCCTGTCAGGATGCCGCCGCCCACGCCGGTGCCGATGGTGATGCCGATGACATCGGTACAGCCTTTGGCTGCTCCGGCCCAGACCTCCCCCAGCACCATGCAGTTGGCGTCGTTGGCCACCGTCACCGGCAGGCCCAGCGCCCGTTCCAGGGCGGCGCGGACGGGGGCACCGTCCCACCCGGGCAGGCTGCCGCAGGTGCCGGCCACCACGCCCTGCTTGCTGTCTATCTGGCCGGTGGCCGAAACGCCCACCCCCGCCGGGGTGATGCTCTGCCCCGCCAGAAAGCGGGCGGCCGCCCCGGTGACCGTGTCCAGAATGGGGGTCTTGTAGCCGTCAAAACTCACGCTCTCCTCGGCCCGGGCCAGCACCCGGCCTTCTGCGTCCACCAGGCCCAGCTTGACCGCGGTGCCGCCGATATCGATGCCCAGATAGACTTTCTCCATCCGGCCCTCCTCTCAGCCCAGGCCGCGGATGGCCGCGGTGAACCGGGCGGTGATCTCCGCCGGACGGGTGATGGCCCCGCCCACCACCAGGGCGAAGGCCCCGGCTTCCAGCGCCTTGCGGGCCTGCTCCGGATAGTGGATGTGCCCTTCCGCAATGACCCTGGCCGGACATTCCCTGGCCAGCTTGGCCACAAAGTCGAAGTCAATGTCATTGATGCCGGTGGTCTCGGGGGTGTAGCCCCGCATGGTGGTGCCCACAAAGTCGGCCCCCGCCTGGGCGCAGGCCATGGCCTCCTCCAGGGTGGCAATGTCCGCCATCAGGGGCTGATCGGGGTACTTGGCCTTGACGGCCTTGATGAACTGGGCCGCCGTGGACCCGTCGGGGCGCAGGGCGCTGGTGCCCTGCACCGCCAGGATATCCACCCCGCAGCCCACCAGGGCATCCACCTCATCCATGGTGACGGTGATGTACATGGGAGTGCCGGGATAGTCCTTCTTGATGATGCCGATGACCGGCAGGTCCACCGCCGCCTTGATCTGGGTGATGTCCCGCACCGTGTTGGCCCGGATGCCCACCGCCCCGCTCATGGCGGCGGCCTTGGCCATCAGGGGCATGATGCCCCCTTCGGGGGTGTACAGGGGTTCGTGCTCCAGTGCCTGACAGGAGACGATAAGCCCGTGTTCGATCTGTTTCAGCAGTTTTTCTTTCTCCATCATAGCGTCCTTTCAGCCCATCTCAATCTTGACCACCGCCTTGCGCAGGTGGGTGCACACCCCGCACTGGCAGCTGGGCTTGTGGGGTTCCCCGGGCAGGAAGAGGGCAAACCGCCCCTCCCTCAGCATCCCGGAAGCCTGTTCCGGCGCCGTGCCAAGGCCCGCGTCACTGTCCGGGTCGTAGGGGGCGTTGGGCACCAGGCGGGTGCCGTCGGCCGCCCAGTCCCACCGCTCGGCCCCGGTCAGGTCGATCTGCAGGTCGGCGTAGCGGCGGTGGTACTCAAAGGCGGCGCCCTCGGCGTCCCGCAGCTCGGCCTCCATCACGTTGACGAACACCGCGTCCCCGTCAATGACCGTGCGGCCCAGAGGCAGAGCGGTCACATCATGGGTTTCCAGCCAGTGGATGGCGGTGTCCAGGTTTTTGTGCAGCCCGCGGTACCGGGCCAGGTTGGCAAGGGTATCGGTGATCATGGCGCAGCTCCTTTCCGGAAAGGGTCCGCCGGGGCCTTACAGGGCCCGGACGGCGTCCTCGATCATCTTCTGGGCTTCGGCCACCACGGCCTCGTCCCCGGGCATCAGGTTGGGCAGCGGGGCACGCACCCCGCCCAGTTCCAGCCCGTACTGGCGGCGCAGGATCTCCTTCTGCACGGCGTACAGGTTGCCCTTGGCTTCGCACATCTTGTAGATGATGCGGTCGGCCTGGTACTGGATGGCCCGGGCGGCGGGGATCTCCCCGGCCTTGACCAGCTCGTACATCTTCAGGAACAGCTCCGGCATGACGGCGTAGGTGCCGCCGATGCCGCCGTCGGCGCCCATGGCCAGCCCGGAGACAAACTGCTCGTCCGGGCCGTTGAACACCGCAAAGCCGTCCTCGCCCCGGGCGGCCATACCGGCGTCCTTGAACATCTGGATGTCCTGGGTGGGCATGGAAGAGTTCTTTACCGCGATGACGTTGGGGTTCTTGAGCATCTCTTCCAGCAGGGGCATGGTCAGGGCGGTGCCCGCCAGCTGGGGGATGTTGTAGATGACGAATTCGGTGTGGGGGGCCGCGGCGCTCATGGCGTTCCAGTAGGACGCGATGGCGTAGGGCGGCAGGTGGAAGTAGATGGGCGGGATGGCGGCAATGGCGTCCACGCCGCATTGTTCCGCATGGGCGGCCAGCTCGGCGGAGTCGGCGGTGTTGTTGCAGGCCACATGGGCGATGACGGTGATCTTGCCCGCCGCCTCCTCCATGACCGCTTCCAGCACGGCCTTGCGCTCGTCCACATGCTGGTAGATGCACTCGCCGGAGGAGCCGCCCACATACACGCCCTTCACGCCCTTGCCGATGAGGTGGCGGGTCAGGGCCCGCACCCCGTCGGTGGAGATGGAGCCGTCCGGTGCGTAGCAGGCATAGAACGCCGGGATGACGCCGCGGTATCTGGTGATGTCTTTCATGATTGCAAACACTCCTTATACAGTATCAGCCCTTGACGGCACCCATGGCGATACCCTGGGTGAAGTACTTCTGGAAGGCCAGGAACACGGCGATGATAGGGATGGCGGCCAGGGCGGCGCCCGCCATGATGAGGCCGAAATCGTTGGACATTTCCGCCTGGATCTTGGCGATGCCCAGGGAGATGGTCAGGTTTTCGCTGGAGTTCAGCATGATGAGCTGGAGGAAGTAGTCGTTCCAGCTGTTGATGAAGGTGAAGATGGCCAGGGCGCCGATGCCCGGAGTGACCATGGGCAGCACCACGTCGGTGAAGGTACGCACCTCGCCAGCGCCGTCGATGCGGGCGGCCTCGATCATCTCACCGGGGATGGTCTCGCTGAACTGTTTCATGAGAAAGATGCCGAAGGGCCAGCCCACCGTGGGGAAGATGACCGCCCACAGGCTGTCATGCAGGTGGAGGAAGCTCATTTCCTTGAGCAGGGGGATCAGGATGACCTGCTTGGGCAGGGCCATGGCGCAGATCATGATGCTGAAAATGAGGGTGCGGCCGGGGAAGCGCTTTTTGGCCAGCACATAGCCCGCCATGGCGGCGGTGATGCAGGTCAGGCCCATGGCCACCACCGCCATGAAGACGGTGTTGCCCAGCCAGCGCAGGGCGGGGTTTTCCAGCAGGCGGATGTAGTTGTCCAGGGTAGGTTCGGTGGGGAACCAGACCGGCGGGCTGGCATTGACGGCAATGCGGTCCTTGAAGGAGCCGGTGACGATCCAGTACAGCGGGAAGATGAAGAAGACGGCCAGCAGTACCAGCACGATGTTGGTCAGGACCTTGCCGGGGGTCAGGGCTTTGTTTTTGACGCTGGATTCCATGGTGTGACCCTCCTTTAGTCAGACGAACCGGCGAACTTGAACTGAATGGCGCTGAGGATGGCGATGATGATGGCCAGCACCACGCCCATGGCGTTGCCGTAGCCGTAGTCATTCAGTTTGAAGGCCTGGTAGTAGATGTAGTACATGATGGTGTCGGTGGCGTGGTTGGGGCCGCCGGAGGTCAGCAGCTGGATCAGGGCGTAGCACTGGAAGGTGTTGATGGTGGTGATGACCAGGATGTACAGGGTGGTGGGCATGATCTGGGGCCACTTGATGTGCCAGAACACCTGCAGGTTGGAAGCACCGTCCACCTCCGCCGCGTCGATCAGGGAGGGGTCCACGTTGCCCAGGGCCGCGATGTACAGCACGATGGGCTGGCCGATGGAGGTGGTGAAGAGGATCAGGGTGATGCACCCCAGGGCGAAGCGGGCGTCGCCCAGCCAGCTGATGTTTTCATGGATGATGCCGGTGGCGTTGAGCACATAGTTGATCAGGCCGGTGTACTTGTTGAACATCCACTTCCACACCACGGCCACGGCCACGGTGCCGGTGACCACCGGCAGGTAGAAGACGCACCGGTAGAAGCTGCGCTTGAAGGAGGACATCTTGTACACCACCGAGCCCACCCACAGAGAGAAGGCGGTGACGGCGGGCACGGCCACGATGACCAGGATGAAGGTGTTCTGCAGGGCCTTGAGGAAGACCGGGTCCTGGAACATCTTGATATACTGGGCGAAGCCCACGAAGGTCAGGGGTTTGCCCATGCGGTAGTCCAGGAAGCTGGTGACCAGGCACATGACCATGGGCACCACCACGAAGAGCACAAAGAAGATCAGTGCCGGCAGCAGGAACAGGTAGGCCGCCAGGGTCTGCTGCCGCACCAGAGCGGAATTGCGGAAGGTGCCCTGGTTGTAGGTCAGGGTCTCGCCGCCGGCGGCGGCTGCCTTGGTTTTGGAAGCCATGAGAAGGCCCTCCTTTACTAGATCGGTCCCGTGTGGGGGGATGAGACGGATACAAACAAAGCCCCCGCTCCACCTGTTTGACCCGATGGGGCGGGGGCGGCTGTCCCGCCGGCTGTCAGGCACCGGGCGGGAGGTGTCCCCGGCGGCAGGTCATGCCGCCTTGCGTATCAGTTGTTGTCAGGCCGCGCCGTTGATGGCGTCGGTGCAGCTCTGCTGGTAGGTGGCGGTGGCGTCGTCCACGCTCACGCCGCTGAAGATCTGCTGCAGCATGTTCCACCAGGCAGTGCGCTGTTCGGCCCAGCCGGGAGCCACGTTGTAGTAGTCGCCCAGGTACTGCATGAAGCTGGCGAACTGGGCCATGCGGGCCTCATCCTCGGTGCCGGCGTACACATCGCCGAAGGAGGAACGGACGGGGAAGAAACCGGTCAGACGGACGCTCTCGGGGCCCTGCTGGGCGTCGTCGCACAGGAACTTGATGAATTCCTTGGAAGCGGCGGCCTTGGCGTCGTCGCCGTTGTCAAACAGGCCGAAGCCCCAGATGCCGCCGCACAGTTCGGGCACGCCGTCGTCGGAGGGGAAGGCCACCGGCATGGCGGTGAAGGTGACGGACTCGGCGTAGTTGGCCTGGTTGGAAGCGTTCCAGCACAGGGTCATGGCCACGTTGCCGTTGGCGAACAGCTGCAGTTCGTCGCTGGCCTGGGCGGCTGCGTCGTAGGTGATGAGGCCTTCATTGGCCCAGTCCACCAGCTGCTGCAGGGCCTTCTTGTTGGCGTCGCTGTCGGCGGTGTAGGCGGTGTGGTCGGCGTTGGTGAACTGGCCGCTGTACAGGTTGTTCACCAGAGCGCGGGTGCCCTGGTCGCCGCCCTGGCCGCCGCAGTAGACGATGGCGGTGGTGGTGACGCCGGAATCCTTCAGGGCCTGCAGGGCCTTTTCAAAGTTTTCGGTGGTCCAGGTGCCGTCCTCGTTGATGTACTGGAGCGCGCCGGCAGCCTCGAACATTTCCTTGTTGATGGCCATGGTGTGGGTGGTCATGCACAGGGGGTACTCATAGTAGTTGCCGTCGGTCCACTGGCAGGCGCTGACCACGTTTTCGCTGGTGGCGGAGATGTCGGCCACCGCCTCATCGGTCCACAGGTCGTTCAGGGGCAGCATCTTGCCCTTGGCGCCCCAGTTGGAGACCAGGCGCTCGGGACCTTCCATGATGATGTCGGGGGTGGTGCCGGCCTCGATGGCGGCGGTGACCTGGTCGTCGCCGTTGGTGTAGTCCAGGTATTCCACGGTGACGCTGATCTCGGGATGGGTCTCATTGAACTTGGCAATGAGGCTGTCCACGGTGGCGGAATCGCCGAAGCTGCCGATGGGGTAGGTCCACAGGGTGATGGCGGTGGCATCGCCGGTGGCGGCGGTGGAAGCACCGGTATCAGCGGTGGCGGTGCTGTCGGACCCGGTGCCGGAGGGGGTGCCGCCGCATCCGGCCAGCAGGCTCACGGCCATACCGGCCGCCAGCAACATGGAAAGCTGCTTTTTCATAAGTGTTCTCCTTTGGTGTTCGTTCCTTTGTCGGGCGGTGGAGGTCATCGCCCTTTCGTTGCTTTCATTTTAGAAAATTATTTTCATTTTGTCTAGGGGCTCTTTGCCCAATCTTTTACAGGAATTTTGAACGTTTTGTACAAAGCCGGTGGAAAACGCCGCCATTTTTTCCAGGAATACCGTTCTTTTTTCTGCCTGCCGCCGGCCCTGCTCCTCCTTTCCCGTCATCGGGGCCGGATTTTCAGACTTTTATAAAATGTAAGTTTTTTTCTTTTTCAAAGTCTCTTTCTCTTTCTGTCCGGCCAAAGCGGGCGGCGGATTGTTTTCCGTTTTTTCGTTATTTTTGAGCCGCTGTCTTTCCATTGCACACAAATCCCCTTTGTGTGTGAATCTCTCCGGCCGGCCTGCAAAAAGCGGAAACCTTTTCATTTTTTATCGTCTTTTCGGCAAGATACACAAGGAAGCATGCGCATATTAAGCAATATGCCGCACTTGTCAAATGGCAATCTTTCTTTTATACTAAATACAGAAAATATTTTTCAAAAAACCGGCCCTCCCCCGGGCCACAGGCAGGGCGACCTGCGGAAAGGAACGATTCCGAGAATGAAAGAGCAGAGCTTCTGGCAGCTGCTGCGCGACAAACACAACGACCTGACCAAGTCCGGCCGGCTGGTGGCGGACTATCTGGTTCAACATCCCGAGGAAGCACAGTATCTGTCCATCTCCTCCCTGGCCAAGGCCTGCGGCGTGGCCGAAGCCACCATCTTCCGCTTCTGCCGCTCCCTGGGCTTTGACGGCTACAATGAGATGAAGATCGCCCTGGCCCAGGCCAACGCGGCAGTCCTGCCGGCTGCGGCCGGAAAGCCGGAACCGGGCAGCGACACCGCCGCTTTGTGTGCCTATGCCGCCGCGGTGAGCACCGAGGCCATCACCGGCACCCGGGACACCCTGGACCCCGCCGCCGTGGACCGGGCCGCCACCCTTCTGCAGCGGGCCCGGCAGGTCTACTGCTTCGGCCAGGGGGGCAGCCAGGTGCTGGCCAACGATATCTGGGCCCGGTTCGCCACCGTGACCACCAAGTTCCACACCGCCGGGGACAGCCATATGCAGGCCCTCACCGCCAGCCTGATGGGGCCGGAGGATGTGGTGCTGTTCGTGTCCTACTCCGGCGCCACCCGGGATATGCTGGAAACCCTGCGTCTGGCCAAGAGCTGCGGGGCCCACATCATCCTGATGACCCATTATGCCGACGCCCCCGGCGCCGCCCTGGCGGACGTGGTGCTGCTGTGCGGCGCCCAGGAAAGCCCCCTGGAAGGGGGCAGCATTGCCGCCAAGATCGCCATGCTGTATGTGGCGGAGGTGCTGGTGCTGCGGTTCACCATGGACAACCTGGAACTGACCACCATTGCCAAGCAGCGCACCTCCAAGGCCCTGGCCCCCAAACTGCTGTAAAAAACAAAAAGCGGAACACCCGTGTAGGTGTTCCGCTTTTGTTTTTGGGAAAATCAGTCCTGCTTGGGGACCCGGGAGTTGAATTTGTCCAGGGCCAGGGCCGCCAGCACGCCCACCGCCAGACAGACCACATTCACCGCTGCCGCCAGCGGGGAGGCGGTGAAGCTGTCCACCGGCACGATCATGATGGTGGCGGCGATGACCACCCCGATGATGGCGTGGAAGGCATAGGGATAGAACCGGTCAAAGAGGGCGTCCACCGCCCGGGCCAGACAGACGATGGTGATGAGGGCGCCGATGCCTGCCGGGACCAGGATGCTGAAATTCAGGCTGCCCAGTCCGTCCACAAAGGGGGTGTACAGGCCCAGGGGCATGAGCAGGGTGGAAAAGCTCATGCCCGGGGCGATGACGCTCAGTGCCAGACAGAACCCGCAGAAGAGATACCAGCCGAAGTTGGGGGTGATGACCACCGAGAAGAGGTTCAGCCCGATGAGCAGGCCCAGGATCAGGACAAAGGCGATGCCCAGGGCGGCGGCGCAGCCTTTGGGGCGGCCCTGCTCTCCCGCTTCCCGGAAGAGGGAGGGCAGCATGCCCACGATGAGCCCGATGAAGAGGCAGACCGAGGGGCCGGGGTAGCTTTCCAGGAAGAAGGCCAGGATCTTGGCCACCCCCAGGAATCCCACCGCTGCCCCCGCGATCACCGGCAGCAGTTTGGGCACATGGGTGCGGAATTTGTGCAGGGGGTCGCCCAGCAGTTCCATCACCGGCTTGTAGATGCCGAATACCACACAGAGCACCCCGCCGGAGATACCGGGCAGCACCGCCCCCACCCCGATGAGCATCCCCTGCACAAAGCGCAGCAGCAGGCGCAGGGCGTTGGGACGTGTTTCGTTCATAATGCAAATCCTTTCGTAACAGCAAAAAAAACGTGGCCGCCAACCGGCCCGTGGCAACAGTATAGCACACTCCCGCCCACAAGAAAAGCCGAAATCGCCCCCGGCCCCGAAACCTGTGCAAACCGACAGGAGTCCGGGGTCGGGGGCGGCTGGTTTTGGGCAAAAGGACGCCGGTTTTCAGGCTTTGCCGGGGCCCTGGCGCATGATCTTGTTGAACCGGGTCATAAAGACGGTGACGGTGGTGGCGGCGGCCAGGATGTCGCTCACCGGCTCGGCCAGGAACACCGCAAACACCTTGTTGTCCGGCATGAGCAAAGGCAGCAGGAAGATCAGGGGGATGAGCAGGATCAGCTTGCGCTCACAGGCCAGCAGCAGGCTGACCTTGGCCTGTCCCAGGGCCACGAAGGCCTGCTGGCAGCTGGTCTGGAACCCGCTGGCAAAGATGCCCGCCATATAGATGCGCATGCCCCAGACGGTGTAGTCCACCAGGGCGGGGTCGGAGTTGAAGATGTGCACGAAGAAGTGGGGAAAGGCCATCACCGCCACCCAGAACAGGGTGGCGTACCCCACGCAGATGCCGAACTGGCAGGCAAAGGCCTTTTTGACCCGGTCGGGGCGTCCGGCGCCGAAGTTGTACCCGATGAGGGGCTGGCCGCCCTGGCAGATGCCCTGGTTGGGCATGGAGATGAGCTGGCTGACGCTGGTGATGATGGTCATGGCGCCCACAGCCACATCCCCGCCGTAGCGGGACAGGCTGGCGTTGAAGCTGATGCTCAGCAGGCTTTCGGTGGCGTTCATCACAAAGGAGGAGACCCCCAGGGCCAGACAGGGCAGGATGACCCGGGCCTTGGGGCGCAGGTTTTCGGGGCGCAGGCGCAGCCGGGTGCGCTCCCCGCACAGGAACAGCAGCACCCACACGGCGCTGACCCCCTGGCTCAGGACGGTGGCCACGGCGGCCCCTGCCACCCCCATGCCCAGCCCGAAGATGAGGATGGGGTCCAGGATGATGTTGCACACCGCCCCGATGGCGGTGGTGAGCATGCTGAACTTGGAAAAGCCCTGGGTGGTGATGAAGGGATTCATGCCCAGCACGATGAGCACAAAGACGCTGCCCAGCACATAGATGCGGGTGTAGCTCAGGGCATAGGGCAAGGTGGCGTCGCTGGCGCCGAAGAGCCGCAGCAGGGCGGGGGCGAAGGTGTAGAACGCGGCGGTGAGCACCACCGCGATGCCCACCAGCATGGTCAGGCAGTTGCCGGTGATGCGCTCGGCCACCGGGTTGTCCCCCCGGCCCATGGCGATGGCCGCCCGGGGCGCGCCCCCGGCCCCGGAGAGCATGGCGAAGGCGTTGACCAGCATGAGGATGGGCATGCACAGCCCCACCCCGGTGAGGGCGGTGGCCCCCACCCCGGGCATGTGGCCGATGTAGATGCGGTCCACAATATTATATAAAAGGTTGATGACCTGGGCCACCACCGCCGGGGCCGCCAGACTGAACATCCAGCGGCCGATGCTGCCTTCGGCCATGCTGTGGGGGGCTATGGTACCTGCGGACATGGATACGCCTTCTTTCCCGGAAATAACAGGCGGCCGCCGAAGCGGCCGCCGCGCAATAAAAACATTGTATCACAGCCCGGGCAAAAAGCAAAGGGTGTCCGGCATGCAAAAGCGGGACAGGCC
>CALXHN010000076.1 GCA_944388105.1 uncultured Gemmiger sp.
GATCATGTTTGAAGTGCTGCGGATGGACTGGTACCGGCTGCGGCGGCAGAAATACCTGCTGACCGGGCTGCTTTTGGGGCTGGGAATGATCGCTTTGGCCTATGCGTTTGCTACTCTGCTTTCGGACCCGGAAACCGTCAATGCCATGCAGGCCCAGGGGGCCGAGATCACGGCCGAGGATATAGCCGATGGTGCGGCGCTGGCAGGATATACTCTGCAGCAGTACATGCACCAGATGCTGTTTGCAGGCGGATTCTGGGTTTCTCTGATGGCTGTATTCACGGGCGTTTATTGTGCGGAAGACTATACGGGCAGTGCCGTCAAGAATATCTTTTCCGTGCTGGGATGCCGCTGGCCCTACGTGGTTGGAAGATCCCTCTGCCTGCTGGTCTATAACGGGCTGCTCATGGCGGCCTATCTGCTGGTGCCGCTGGCTCTGAGCCCGGTATTGGTTTTCTCTGCGGTGGGAGGCAGCTGGCTGGACTGGCTGCAGATGTATCTGGCGGCCTGCTTGGTGGGCTGGGCCATTTCTATGTGTGCCTTTTTCCTGTCCACGCTGCTCCGCCGGGAAGGCTGGATGGTCCTGTTTGCCTTGCTTGTGGGCATGGGGCTGCCTGCGGTGTCCCTGGGGGCGGTCTGCCGCCTGCTGCACCTGCCGGACCTGAGCCGGTTCACCATCTTTGGATGCAGTCAGATGATTACCCTGGACTTCCGGCCGGTGCAGTACCTGCATATCGCGGTAGTATGTCTGGTTTGGGTGGTGATGTATGGCCTTCTCACCCATCTGTCCCTGACCAGGAGGGACCAGGCCTGACAAAGACTTTTGATAGGGAAGAGGTGCTCCTATGCTTGTTGCTGTGCTTGTGCTTGCCTGCGCTGTTGTGGTGCTGGCGGTGCTGTTCCTGCGCCTTTTGCACCAGTTTTCCTCCTGGGCAGACTGGCTGGAAACCACCCCGCCGGATTCCAACACCCGGCTGCCGGTTTCGGTACGGCTGGCTCCGGTGCTGCAGGCGGCCCGGGCCATCAACGGCCGGCTGGACGGGGCCCGACAGCAGGCGCTGGAGGCCCAAAAAACGGGCCGGGAACTGCAGAACACCATGGCGGCGCTCAGCCATGATATCCGGACCCCCTTGGCTGCGGCCTGCGGCCATCTGGAACTTCTGCGCACCGGGGCCGACCCGACCGAACGCGCCCGGCGGCTGGATACGGTGGCACACCGTCTGCGGGATCTGGAAAGCCTGCTGGATGAGATGTTTCTGTATACCCGTTTGCAGGCGGGGGAAACTATGCCCATGGACCTGCAACCGGTAGGCTTGTGGCCGGCAGTGTGCGAAGCGCTGGCTGCCCTGGTCCCCCAGCTGGAAGAGGCTGGCCTGGAACCACAGCTGGACTTTGCCGACAAAACGGCCGCTGTCCTGGCAGACCAGGAAGCTCTGGGGCGGGTGCTGCGCAATCTGGTGACCAACGGCATTCACCATGCCGCTGGCACCTTGACCATCACCCAGACGCCGGATGGCCTTGTTTTTTCCAATCCGGTGGCAGATCCGGACTCCATCGCCCCGGAGCATCTCTTTGACCGGTTCTGGCGGGCGGACACCGCCCGCCGCAGCGGTCATGGCGGGGCGGGGCTGGGGCTTTCCATTGTACGTCAGCTCACCGAAGCCATGGGCGGCCGGGTGGAAGCGGAGCTGGAAGGGCAGACCCTGCGCATCCGTCTGCATCTGCCGCCTGCCAGAACCAAAGGGTAAAAGCAGCCCGCGCCGACCCGGCGCGGGCTGCTTTTGGGTATGGTGCGGCACTGAACATTTTGCCTCAATCTGTCACTTTGCACGCTTTTTCCCTATATTTATACAAAAATTGATTGACAGCCCCCGGGAACACGGTATAATGAAACTTGTGTTTTGCATCTATTGAACACAAAACTAGCGTTGTATGTGCCACTGCAGCCGCGGTCCGAACCCAACCGAACCGACGGTGTAACAAACCTTTTGCGGGGTGGCATCATGGGCGCTGACCGTCAGGTACCCGCATGGAGCCGGGGCCGCCGGCACAGATTCCGCAAAGGGGGATGCAGTATAAATGAATGATTCGCTGATCGTATCGCTCAAGAACATTGTTGTTGACTTTGATGGGGAAAAGGTCCTGAACGGCCTTTCGCTCGACATCCACGACAAAGAGTTCGTCACCTTCCTCGGCCCTTCCGGCTGCGGCAAAACGACCACTCTGCGCGTGATCGCCGGGTTCATCACCCCGCAGTCCGGCAATGTTCTTTTTGATGGCAAGGACATCACCAACCTGCCGCCGTACAAGCGCCAGGTGAACACCGTGTTCCAGAAATATGCCCTGTTCCCGCACCTCAATGTGTTTGAGAATGTGGCTTTCGGCCTGCGTCTGAAAAAGATGCCGGAAGAACAGCTGCGTCCCAAGGTGCTGGAAATGCTGGAAATCGTGGGCCTGAAAGGCTTTGAACGCCGCAGCATCCATCAGCTGTCCGGCGGTCAGCAGCAGCGCGTGGCCATTGCCCGCAGCCTGGTCAACCAGCCCCGGGTCCTGCTGCTGGACGAGCCCCTGGGCGCGTTGGACCTGAAGCTGCGCAAGGAGATGCAGCTGGAACTCAAGCGCCTGCAGCGGGAACTGAACATCACCTTCGTGTACGTCACCCACGACCAGGAGGAAGCCCTGACCATGTCCGATACCGTGGTGGTCATGAACAAGGGCAACATCCAGCAGATCGGCAGTCCCCAGGATATCTACAACGAACCCCAGAACGCTTTCATCGCCAACTTCATCGGCGATTCCAACATTGTGGAAGGCATCATGCTCAAGGACTTCCTGGTCAGCTTCTGCGGCCATGACTTCTCCTGTGTGGACCGGGGCTTCGGCATCAACGAGCCGGTCCAGGTGGTGGTCCGTCCCGAGGACGTGGCCATTGTGCCGCCGTCCACCGGCATGCTGACCGGTCTGGTGAAGGAAGTCATCTTCAAGGGTGTGCACTTTGAGATGCATGTGGACGTGGAAGGAAAGGAATGGCTGATTCATTCCACCCAGGCCAGCCAGCCCGGGGAGATCATCGGCATGAACATCGGCCCGGACGAGATCCACATCATGGCGCGGGAAGGGGTGTGACGCCGCATGCTTCGTTCCAAAGCTTCCCGCTGGGTGGCGGCGCCGTACCTGGTATGGATGGCCATCTTTATTGTGGTGCCGCTGTTCATCGTGATCTGGTACGCCCTGACCAACTCGGAGGGCGCCTTCACCCTGCAGAATCTGGCCGAGATCGGCCGCTACTCTTCGGTCTTTGCCCGCAGCCTGCTGCTGGCAGCCGAAGCCACCATCATCTGCCTGATCCTGGCCTTTCCGGTGGGGTATTTTCTGTCCCGCCTGCGGGCCAATAAGCAGCATATTATGCTCATGCTGGTCATGCTGCCCATGTGGATGAACTTCCTTTTGCGCACCTATGCCTGGATGACCCTGCTGGAGAAAAACGGTCTGATCAACAAGCTGCTGGGACTGGTTGGCCTGGGACCTCTGAACATGATCAACACCTCCGGCGCCGTGGTGCTGGGCATGGTGTACAACTATCTGCCCTATATGATCCTGCCCCTGTACACCGCCATGACCAAGATCGACAATTCCATCATCGAGGCGGCACAGGACCTGGGCTGCAGCACCTTCCAGACCCTGCTCCGGGTACTGATCCCGCTGTCCAAACCGGGTATTGCCACCGGCATCACCATGGTGTTTGTGCCGGCGGTTTCCACCTTTATCATCAGCCGCATGCTGGGCGGCGGCTCCAACCTGCTCATCGGCGACTTGATCGAACTGCAGTTCCTGGGCAACTCCTATAACCTGAACCTGGGCTCTGCCATGAGTCTGGCCCTGATGGTCATCGTGCTGCTGTGCATGAGCTTTACTTCCAGCTTTGACGAAGAGGAAATGGAGGGGGTCATGTAATGAAAACACAAAACAAACGCCTGCTCCAGCGCGCGTATATCGTGCTGATCTTCGGCTTCATGTACCTGCCCATTGCGGTGCTGATCGCCTACAGCTTCAATGAAAACAAGAGCCGTACCGTTTTTTCCGGCTTCACCCTGGACTGGTACCGCAGCCTTTTCCACAATGAGATGATCCTCTCGGCTCTGGGGCTGTCCCTGGTGCTGGCCCTGGTTTCCTCGGTGCTGGCCACCGTGCTGGGTACCCTTGCCACCATCGGCATCAATTCCATGTCCCGCCGCACCCAGCTGATCGTCAACAACATCAGCTATGTGCCGGTGGTCAACCCGGAAATCATCACCGGTGTCTCCCTGATGCTGCTCTTTGTGCTGCTGCAGAAGGCGGGCATCGGCGGCGAGGGCGGTATCTTCGGCTGGTTCACCCTGCTTATTGCCCACATCACCTTCAATGTACCCTATGTGATCTTCAATGTGGGCCCCAAGCTGCGCCAGCTGGACCCCAGCCTGTACAACGCGGCCCTGGATCTGGGCTGCACCCCGCGGCAGGCCTTCTTCAAGGTGATCCTGCCCCAGCTGACCCCGGCTATCCTGTCGGCGTTCCTGATCTGCCTGACCTACTCCATTGACGACTTCATGATCTCTTACTTCAACTGCGGCACCATGCAGACTCTGCCCATCGCCATTTACAGCATGACCCGCAAGAAGGTCAGCCCCGAGATCAACGCCCTGTCGGCCATCATCTTCCTGGTGATCCTGGCCATCATCCTCATCTCCAACCACATGGATTCCCGCGCCTATCGCCGCAATCAGGTGGCCATCCGCAAAGGCGCGGCCGAAGCGTAAGGGAGGGGAACCATGAAACTGAAACGTGTTTGCGCCCTGGGGGCTGCCTTCCTGCTGCTGCCTGTCTGCGCCATGCCCGCCTTTGCGGCGGAGGAGATCGTGGTCAACGAGGATATTTCGGTGTCCGGGGACTATGACTGGACCCGATTTGCCAATGACAACATCACCCTGAACGTGTACAACTGGGGTTTGTATATCTCCGACGGTTCGGACGACAGCGTGGACGTGGTTTCTGCCTTTGAGGAGCTCACCGGCATTAAGGTCAACTACACCACCTTCGACTCCAACGAGAGCCTGTACGCCAAGATGAAATCCGGCGGTGCCAGCTATGACGTGATCTTCCCCTCCGACTATATGGTGGGCAAGCTCATTCAGGAAGGGATGCTGGCGCCTCTAGACTATGACAACATCCCCAACATCTCCGCCATCGGGGAGGAATATCTGGGCTGGGACTTCGACCCGGACAACGCCTACAGCGTGCCTTACATGTGGGGCACCACCGGCCTGATCTACAACACCACCATGGTGGATGAGGCCCCCACCAGCTGGTCGGCGCTGTGGGATGTGCAGTATGCGGGCAACGTCCTCATGTTCAATAACTCCCGGGACGCCTACGCCATTGCGGCCAAGCGTGCGGGGCTTTCGCTGAATCCCTCCTCGGTGGAGGAGGTGGACCAGGTCATGAAGGACCTGCAGGACCAGAAATCCATCGTACAGGCCTATGTCATGGATGAGATCTTCGACAAGATGGAGGGCGGGGAAGCTGCCATGGCCCCGTACTATGCGGGCGATGCCCTGACCATGATCGAGGATAACCCGGATCTGGCCTTTGTCCATCCGGAGGAGGGCGTCAACTTCTTCGTGGACAGCATGTGCATTCCGGCTACCAGCAAGAACAAGGAAGCGGCCGAGATGTTCATCAATTATATGTGCGAAACCTCGGTGGGGTATGCCAACTGCGATTACATCGGGTATTCCACCCCCATCACGGCCGTGTGGGAGCTGCTGGACGATGATCTGAAGTACAGCCCCATTGCCTATCCCGGGGAGGATGTGATGTCCAAGGCGGAGGTCTTTGTCACCCTGCCCGATGATGTCAATGCCGAGATGGACAGCCAGTGGAGCCAGATGAAGAGCTACGATGAAAGCGGCGGCAGCTGGATGGTGGTGATCTTCCTGCTGGGCGCTGTGGCCCTGTCCGGCTTCAATATCTGGCGCAAGCTGCGCAAGAAGATGCGGGACAATTACTGATTGCAAAACGCCCTTTCCGGCTTCCGGAAGGGGCGCTTTTTGGGCAATGCGGCCTTTTTGTCCCGCTGCCGCTGGCACCGCGCCCGCCACCGTGCTATAATAAATTGACCAATCAAAAAAGGAGATGTCGCCCATGTCGCAGGACATGACAGAATATACGGAGCCTTTTCAGGTGTACCGCCACGATGGGGATTGTTTCGGGTATGTGCAGCCGGCATCGGTGCTGCGCTACGCCCAGCAGATTGCAGGGGAGCACGCCATCGCCCTGGGCCTGACCGATGAAGTCTATGCCAAGACCCACACGGCCTATGTGCTGGCCAAGCAGGCGCTGCATTTTGACCGGGTGCCTCATGTGGATGAGCACCTGACCCTCATCACCAAACCGGAAGCCATGAAGCGGGCGGTGAACAAGCGCATCACCCAAGTGCTGGATGCCGACGGCAGCCAGGTGGCGCTGGTGGACAGCCGCTGGGTGGTCATTGATACCGACCGCCGGATGATCCTGCGCAAGCATCCGGAGGAATTTACCACCGCCCACTGGGCCGTGGAGGTGCCGGAAGAACTGCCCATGAAGATGCACAAGGTGCCGCTGGCCGACTGTGAAGCGGTGGGCACCCACACCGCCGCCTACAGCCAGTGCGATATGAACGGCCACATGAACAACGCCCGGTATGTGGATGTGATCTGCGATGCGCTGCCCATGGACTTGTTGGAAACCAACTTTGTGCAGGATGTGATCATCTACTACCACAAGGAAGTGCCTCGCGGCGGTTCTTTCACCCTGTACCGTCATCAGCTGGAAAGCGGGGAGTGGTATTTTGCCGGTATCCTGCCGGACGGCAAATCCAGCTTTGAAGCCACCATAACGCTGACGCCGCGCAGCTGAACGCAGGACTCCGGAGGAGACGCAATTCAAATGGTAACAAAAGAATGAAAACAGTTACAAAACTTTAACAAATAGCCATTGACAAATGGTTGCAAAAAGGTTACAATTTACTTGCAAGCAAAGCTAAAACAAACTTTTTCATGTGTTCTTCTCCTCCTTTCTTTTGGACCCCCGCCTTTCCCTCAGGCGGGGGTTTCCTTTTTGTGGGCCGCGGATTCATTCCGCGGTTATTTTTTTGCAAAAAACAGGGAATACCCTATTGCATTACACTATATTATATGATATATAATATATAAAGACATATAAGAAGGGAGCATGCCATGACCTTTGTATCCAATGCGGCTTTGCTGGATGCCGTTGTGCTGGCCGTGGTCTCCCAGCAGGCGGAAGGCTCTTACGGGTACCGCATCACCCAGCAGATCAAAGAAGTGCTGGATGTTTCGGAATCCTCGCTGTACCCGGTACTGCGCCGTCTGCAGAAAGACCAGTGCCTCACCGTGCACGATGAGACAGCCAATGGCCGCAACCGCCGCTATTACCGCATCACAGAACTGGGCCTTGTCCGCCTGCAGGGGTATCAGGACGAATGGAAGGCCTACACACAAAAAATCGACACATTGTTTTGGGGGGAAATGCCATGACCAAGTACGAGTATATTGCAAAACTGGAAAAGCTGCTGGCCCACATGCCGCCGCAGGAGCGCCGGGATGCGCTGGAATATTACGTGGAATACTTTGACGCCGCCGGCCCCGACCACGAGGCCGAGACCGCCGAGAAACTGGGCGATCCCGAAACGGTGGCTGCCAAGATCCTGGAAGGCGCGGGCTTGTCCGGGAATGCTGATGGAGATTCGGCATCGGGCGCCGCACAGCCGCCCTCCGATGCAATGGACGGCGGGAACCCCGCTGACGGTCCGGTGACCCGCACCGGACTGCAGGGGCCGGGGCTGCTGGTTCTGTTCGTAGTGATTTTGCTGTTGGTGGCACTGGCGCTGGCCTTGTCTGCCGCCGCCACCGGGTTCCGGGGATTCGGCCGCGACAAGGAAATCGCCGTGACGGCCAGCGAACAGGTCGTGTCCGATACACCTGCCGCACTGGCTGACTCCACGCCGGCTCCCGCGGCCCAGGATACCGCTACCCCGGCCCCGGCCGCCGATGCTTCGGCTCCGGCTTCGACCAATGTTTCGGCCGATACCCAGGCACCCTCTGACTGGGAGACAACCTATCCCGCCGCTATCACGGAGGTGGACCTGGAACTGTCCCAGATGAATCTGGTCGTCACGGTGGACGATACCGTCTCTGCCGTTACCCTGCGGGGAACCGGCGTGGCCGACAGTGCCCTGCGGGTAGACCAGCAGGAGATGGACCGGGAAAATAAGCTGGATGCGCGCCTGTCCGCCGACCAGGGCAGCACCGCCAGCCTGACCCTGGTTCTGCCTGCCAACAATATGCCGCGGCGCCTGGAATTCAAACTTACTGGCGGCAGCGCCACCCTGCCGGACCTGACCCTGGATGAGCTGGAAGTGGATTCTGTGGGGGCCGCTGTCACGGTGGGCCGGATCACCGCCCGCAAGGTGGACTTGCAGGAAGAGGGGAACGGCACTGTGTCGGCTGATGCCATCGCGGCGGACGAAGTCTCCCTGGATGCCAAGCGCGGCACCGTAGAGGCGGCGCAGGTTTCGGTCAACCGTCAGCTGGATGTGGAAGCGGAGGGCGGCAATGTGACGGCCACCCTGCAAGGCCGTGCGGATGCTTTCCGGCTGGAAGCCGAGAACAAGGGCGGCACCCTGAATGTGAACGGAGAGTCCCTTACCGGAGAAGTGCGGCGTCAGGGCAGCGGCTCCGCATCCATCGAAGCGGAGTGCCAGTCCGGCACCATCACCCTGGGCTTTTCCGGCTGAAACAGACCACAACAGAAAAAAAGGAGCCCCGCTCCGGTCGTTGACCGGAGCGGGGCTCCCGCTTTTGTCAGAGTGGGGAAGATCAGTTGTTGGGGCTGTTCTTCAGGATCACGTCGTGGCTGCCGCCTTCCACAATGGAGGTGGAGGACACAACGGTCAGGCGGGCTTTCTGCTGCAGCTCGTGGATGTTCAGCGCGCCGCAGTTGCACATGGTGGACCGCACCTTGTACAGGGTGGTCTGCACGCCGTCTGCCAGAGGGCCGGCGTAGGGAACATAGCTGTCCACGCCTTCCTCAAAGCTCAGCTTCTGGGCGCCGCCCAGGTCGTAGCGCTGCCAGTTGCGGGCGCGGTTGGAACCTTCGCCCCAGTATTCCTTGACGTAGTTGCCGTTGATGCGCAGACGGTTCGTCGGGCTCTCGTCAAAGCGGGCAAAGTAACGGCCCAGCATGACGAAGTCGGCGCCCATGGCCAGAGCCAGGGTGATGTGATAGTCGTGCACGATGCCGCCGTCGGAGCAGATGGGCACATAGATGCCGGTCTGTTCGTAGTACTCGTCCCGGGCCTTGGCAACCTCGATGACGGCGGTCGCCTGACCGCGGCCGATGCCCTTGGTCTCGCGGGTGATGCAGATGGAACCGCCGCCGATGCCGATCTTGACGAAGTCGGCGCCGGCCTTGGCCAGGAACAGGAAGCCGTCGCGGTCCACCACGTTGCCGGCACCAACCTTGACGCTGTCGCCGTAATGCTCGCGGATCCAGGTGATGGTGCGGGACTGCCATTCACTGAAGCCCTCGGAAGAGTCGATGCACAGCACATCCACACCGGCATCCACCAGAGCGGGAACACGCTCGGCGTAGTCGCGGGTGTTGATGCCGGCGCCCACAACGTAGCTCTTGTTCTTGTCCAGCAGCTCGTTGACGTTTTCCTTGTGGCTGTCGTAGTCCTTGCGGAAGACCATGTACTGCAGGTTGCCTTCCTCATCCACCAGGGGCAGGGAGTTGATCTTGTTGTCCCAGATGATGTCGTTGCAGTCATGCAGGCTGGTGGTGGCGGGAGCGGTGACCAGCTTTTCCAGCGGGGTCATGAACTCGGTGACTTTCAGGTCGGTGGACATGCGGGACAGGCGATAGTCTCGGGAGGCCACGATGCCCAGCAGCTTGCCGTGGGGGGTGCCGTCGGCGGTGATGGCCACGGTGGAATGGCCGGTGCGGGTCTTCAGGTCCAGCACGTCGGCCAGGGTGGCTTCGGG
>CALXHN010000077.1 GCA_944388105.1 uncultured Gemmiger sp.
ATAGCTCAGCTGGGAGAGCGCTTGAATGGCATTCAAGAGGTCAGCGGTTCGATCCCGCTTATCTCCACCAAAAAGACCTGAAACTTTAGTTTCAGGTCTTTTTTTATTCCAGGGCAGATATCTTTCGTGGTAGAACTCTGTTTTTATGTCTGGCTTGGGCCTGGAAAGAAATAAAGAGGTACAGCAATCGCTAAGCTCTTTTTAGAATTTCTCGGCTGAAGGAATTTATATTGAGTATGACTGGATTTTACAAAAATCATGTGCTACACTCCTTTTATATTGATATGCAAAAGGAGGCCGGTTCTCATGGGCGACCCACACGTTCTGGAAAAAATGCATAATGGAGAAATTTACGATCCTGGCGATGAAGGCATTGTTCAAGAACAGCTGAATTGCCTGGAATTACTGTACGAATATAATTCAACCCGCCCGCACGAGCAAGAAAGGCGCCAGAACCTTCTGCAAAAGATGTTTGCAGAAATAGGCGAGAACTGCTACATCGAACCGCCTTTTTACGCCAACTGGGGCGGACGGCATGTCCACTTCGGCAAAAATGTCTATGCCAATTTCAACTTGACTTTGGTAGATGATACCCACATTTTTGTGGGAGATTATACGATGTTCGGGCCAAATGTTACAGTGGCTACAGCCGGACATCCAATTTTGCCGGAGCTCCGTCAACGGGGGCTGCAGTACAATATGCCGGTACACATCGGCAAAAACTGTTGGATCGGAGCAGGGGCAGTTTTGGTCCCGGGGGTTACAGTTGGCAACAATGTGGTGATTGGCGCGGGCAGTGTTGTGACAAAGAATCTGCCGGATAATGTGGTGGCCGTTGGAAATCCGTGCAGGGTCCTGCGTGCTGTGAATGAACATGACAAGAAATACTATTTTAAAGATCGTGAGATTCCCAACGAACTTTTGTGATTCACTGCTGCGTGAAGCCAGACACACGGAAGGATAAATAGCGCTAGAATTCTGATTAAATCTCCATATAGTAGGTTGAATTTTACCTATTTTGAGGTATCCTGTAAATGAGGTGATTTCTATGACTCTTGACACCCGAGAGATGATTTCCGTGACCGAAGCCAATCAGAATTTCTCACGGGTGACGCGAATAGCCGACCAGTGCGGAAAAGCAGTAATTTTGAAAGGAAACCGTCCTCAATATCTGTTACTGGATATTGAGACTGATCCCAGGCTTCTGTTGTCCGAGGATGAACTAATTGGCATTTCTGCAACCCGTATTTTCAAAAAGCATCGCGCTGCTTTTGAGGAGTTGGCAAAATGATTAGATTGTCTACACAAAAAATACTTCAGCTCCATCGCTTTCTCATACAGGAAACCGGCGGTCTGGACGGCTTACGCGACGAGGGCTTGCTTGACTCTGCTGTCCAAGGCCCGTTTGCTACTTTTGATGGACAGGAACTCTACCCTCATTTGGAACAGAAAGCCGCTAAACTGGGATATACACTTGCCAAGAATCACGCCTTCCTGGATGGAAACAAACGAATCGGTACTTACTCGATGCTGATTTTTTTGGACGTAAATGGCGTAACGATGGAGTATTCTGATGATGATCTGATCTCTTTGGGCTTTGGTATCGCAGATGGTTCTATGGATTATGAAGAGGTTCTTGCATGGGTTCAGGAGTATAGAGCATAACAAGGCTTTCTTTAAGGATATCCGTTGCGTCGAACCAGAAAGAAGAATCTGCGAATAAGATTCTAGGGCGGCTCCAATGTACAGAGCCGCCCTAGAATTTACATAATAACAAAGAAAAAGCACCAGCCTTTCGGTTGGTGCTTTTGGTGGAGATAAGCGGGATCGAACCGCTGACCTCTTGAATGCCATTCAAGCGCTCTCCCAGCTGAGCTATACCCCCAAGCTTTTGTGTTGCCGTCAGGCAACGAAAGTAATTATAGCAGGGGAAGCTCTGTTTGTCAACACCTTGCAGCAAAAAAATAGCATTTTTTTCTTATGCGGCATAAAATGGCGGGAATCACCGCTTCAGCAAAGGAGGTATGCCTTTTGCGCCGCAGATGCCAAAGGAAACCGCGTCCCCTTCGGAGATGCATGATCTCAGGCTTTTTAACTGCCGCACTATGTGTGGGTACTTATCTCTATATCGTGCAAACATCTTTTAAGCCCACTCTGGAAGAATTGGCAGAATACGAATGTCGAGCCATCGTGGTGCAGGCCATGAACCGCGCTGTCAACGAAGAAATGGAAACGCACCCCGAACGATACGAAACGCTGTACAACATGGATTATACAGCCGGGGGAGAACTGATCGCGGTTCACGCCAATACCGCTTCATTGAATCAGGCCCGTTCCGCCCTGATCCAGGCGGTTGAAACTGCATTGTCTGTTCTGCAGGAAACCGATCTGGAGATTCCTTACGGAAGCCTCACCGGCATTACCGCATTCGGAGGACTTGGTCCCTCCTGGAAGCTCACATTGCTGCCAGACGCCTATGTGGAAGGCACTTTGCGGGAAGAGCTGCACTCCCTTTCGATCAACCGAACACAATACTCCATCACCCTTGACTTGCAGGTAACCATCAGCATGGTGCTGGACGGCAACACCGCCACTGCACAGGTAAGCGATCAGATTCCCGTTGTCAGCATGCTGCTCAACGGAGACATTCCCGCATATTACGCCGGAACTCAATAATGCCCTTTCTGTTCGGTGTGGTATTCGGATTCCATTTTTGCTGTCACAAATCCTTGATGGCTATACAATCCGGTGTAACCGGTAAGCGCATGACAAATGCCGCATACAACACCAAAGAACAGCAGCCCCTGGGCATCAAACACCTCGACAGCCAAAGCCAAAGAAGAGAACAGACAATTGGTTGCACCGCAGAACACCGCCACCATTCCCAACGCTGCGCCAAACCCGGCAGGCAGCCCAAACAGCGGGGCCGCCACACATCCGAAAGTTGCACCGATAAAAAAGCTGGGAACCACTTCCCCGCCCTTATACCCGGCCGCCAGCGTTACAGCCGTAAAAAGAATCTTCAGCAGGAAATCCTGCGGCAGAGCTTGTCCTTGTTCGATAGCCTGCTGAATCACCTCTGTACCAGCCCCGTTATACCTCATAGAACCGCACAGCAATGTGGCCGCTACCACAATCACGCCTCCCACCAGAACCCGCCTCCAAGGGCTTGGAAACCAACGCTGCATGCGACGCCCCATAAAGCGCAGAAAAGCACAGAAGAACATCGTAACAGCGGCACAGGCCAAACCAAATCCGGCAGTTTGTACAAGAGGCAAAGGCGCAGTGTCCGGTGCTGTGATTGTAAACCGAACCGGCGTAACCTGCAGCACCGTGCAGAGCCCGTACGCCACAAGAGAAGCAGCATAGGCCGGGATAAAAGCCGCGTAGAACACCAGTCCTACATTGATGACCATCATGGCAAACATGGTGGCCGCCAGCGGCGTGCCAAACAGTGCGGTAAAAAAGGCCGCCATGCCGCATATGGTCGCCACACGGCAATCGTGATCCGACAGGTGCAGAAGCTTTCCGGCATGCCAGCCGATATCTCCCCCCATCTGAAGGGCAGCCCCCTCACGTCCCGCACTGCCGCCTGCCATATGGGTCAACACGGTTGCCACAAAGATGGCTGGCAGCAAAAGTACCTGCAAGGGTTTTCCGTCCTGCACTGCATCAATAACAGCATCGGTCCCCTGCCCTTCCGTACGGGTAACCTTATAAACGGCTACGATCACAAGTCCCACCACGGGCAGGGTAAACAAAAGCCAGGGGTATCGGGTACGCAGAGATGTAACCGTAACGATAGCATGGTAAAACGCAGCACCGATACCCCCGCACAAGACCCCGACCACCGCCGCCAGCACCAACCATTTGGCCAGCAGCAGCGTACTGGTCCGCACGCGCAGCCAGCTCTCACGGGCACGCTGCATATATTCTTTTTTCATCCACATTCCGCTCAATTCCGCTCACAAACTTTCGATAGCATTCAGCTTGCGTACCATTGTCTCATACCGCAGGCAATAGGTCAGTGCCGTATCGCGGGTAATGCGTTTTTGCGCATAGAGCCGGCACAGGCTGTCATCCATCGTACACATGCCTTCCGATGCCCCTGCCTGAATGGCAGCGTCGATCTGATGGGTCTTTGCCTCCCGGATCAGGTTCTTGATCGCAGCATTGTTGTTCATCACTTCAAATACCGCCGTCTGACCTCCGTCAGTGGTGGGGATCAGCTGCTGACTGATAACCGTCTGCAGCACCATGGAAAGCTGAATTCGCACCTGGGCCTGCTGGCTGGCCGGAAACACATCGATAATTCGGTCGATGGTATTAGCGGCCCCGGTAGTGTGCAGCGTGGAAAAAAGGAGCTGGCCGGTTTCGGCGGCGGTCATGGCCACTTCGATGGTTTCCAGGTCGCGCATTTCCCCCAGCAAAATCACATCCGGGCTTTCCCGCAGCGCGCTGCGCAGGGCACTGACATAACTGGGGGCATCGCTCCCGATTTCGCGCTGGGTAACAATGCTGCGGTCATGACGATGGATATATTCGATCGGATCTTCCATAGTGATAATGTGAGATTCCCGATGATGATTGATGGAATCGATCAGACAGGCAAGCGTTGTGGATTTGCCGCTGCCCGCCGGTCCGGTGACCAGTACCATCCCCTTGAGTTTTGCCGCCGCCTGCATGACCTGAGACGGAATGCCCAGAGCGTTCGGATCCGGCAGGCCAAACTGGATCACACGCAGGACCATGGCCAGGGTACCGCGCTGGTGGAGCACATTAGCGCGAAAACGCCCCATATGCGGGATAGCAAAGGAAAAGTCATCATCTGCATCCGGAATTTCCATCCGGGCAGGATTGCGACCGCAGAGGGAATAAATTCCTTCCACGAATTCACGGGTTCCCTCGGGCATCAAACGTTCACCCACACGCTGTTGTCTTCCGTTGACCTTGTATGTCAACGGAAGGCCGGCAATCACAAAAATATCCGAAGCGCCTACATCCAACGCCTGCTTCAAAACATCCAGAATCTGATTCATGGTATCGTTCCTTTCACATACCCTTCCAGAGATCCAACGTCTGATCCGGCTCCCAGTCGGCAGACAGACGCCAAGCCAAAATCCGATAGGCTGCCGGGGAATCCGGCTGGGGAACTTTCGGCTCTGCAACAATCTGCAGAGTGCTGTCCTCCAACGTCACCACCGTTTCCAGGGTACCATCTTCCTGAAAGACCGTTTCCGCCGGGGCTTCCTGCTTTCCTTTCAGGTACGCATCCATCGCAGCCAGGGCCTCCTGCCCTGCGCTTTCCATCTGTGCCTGACTCTGCAGGCCGGACAGTGCTCTATCGGCCATGGCAAGGTCCGCCTGTGCTGTTGCCAGTGCCAGAACCGCCAGAACCGCCAGACAGATGAGAACCGCCGTTATCAGCAGGGTCATTGCCCCGGTCCGCACAGGGCGATGGGTAAACTCTGTGCCTTTCTCATTCATGACTGCCCCGCCTCCTTATCGGATGTCAGTTCCGGGCAATACAACGAAGTTGTCACCTCGCCCAGCGGCTGTTCATCCGGCTCCGATGCCGATTTGACACAAATATCCGCAAGGATCATCCTTCCTGTCGGCCGGCTTTCTGAACGCAGTTCCATTGCCACACAGTACCCACCATCCGGCTGCTCATTTCCCTGGTTATCACAGCAAAATTCCAGTTGCGCCTGTCCCTCTGTTTTTGCCTGTTCCGTTGCCGTCCGATAAGGTTCTGCCTGTGCCGAAAAGTCAGCAGAGACTGTCTGAAGGATCAAAGCCGCATCGGTTTTCCCACGGGCGCGCTCGCCAAGATACTGTGCCGCTCCGAATACCCGGATAAGCACGACCAGCGCTGCCAGCAGGAAAAGCAACAGGAGCAGGCTTTCGATATAAAAGGAAAGATTTCTATGCCGGTTCATGAATTGCTCTCCTCCGTGTGCAGAAACACCCGAATGGTCCCCTGATCGGTTGTGACTTCAATCTGTTGGCCTCTCCGTCTCGCCGCAAACGTCTGTGTTTTTGCCACTGCCTGCGCATTTTCGGGGGAATAGGGCGTCCCCTCTGCGGCGTATTCCTCCACCAGCTGCCCCTCGTAAAGATAAATGCGGGTCTCATATCCGGTATCTGCTCCCGTATCCGACAGGATCAGGGCATCCCCCTGAGGTCCCTCCGCCACAGAAACAGCCTGAAACTCATCGGCAGCCCGCAGCCGTGCAGCCACATAACTCAGACTGGCGCGAACCGCTTGATTTCGAGTCTGGCTTTCCGTAAGAGCCCTATAGACCCGGGCGCCAAATACGGCCAGCACCAACACACAGCCCAGCATCAGAACAAACAGAGCCAGAGAGAATGGCGCCGAATTTGGACGCCGTTTTTTCTGATCGTGCATGCTGCTGTGCCCCTTTCTTCAAACATCCCTGTACAGCAGGGTCATTACTTTTCCAGAACCGTGATATCCGGCAGCTGGTTGGATGCAAACACATCGTACGTTACAATAAAGCGGGCGTGGTTGATCTGTACCCCGTACTCCTGTTCCAGAACATCCAGACTTTCCGGATATTTGCCTTCCACCGCATAGCATTGTACCGCGGCATCCAGTACCGTCTGCCGCAGAGCTGCGGCAGCCTGCTCTTCCATATCTTTATCGATCAGATCGTACAACCAGACAGTCCCGCACAGGGCAAGAATGAGAAGTGCCACCGACACGAATACGTTGAGAATACGGCGACCAAAACTTCTTTCCGGACGATCATGAAACATAGCTGCCTCCTTATCCGATAGATCCCAGGATCCCGATCAGCGGCAGCATGGTGGAAATGAGGGCGACCCCAACTGCGACCGTAAGAAAAGCCGACAGCATCGGTTCCACTCTGTCCACGGCGCTGTCGATGCGGGACTGTGCATCCTGTGAAAACAGTTCCGCCAAACGCTGCAGGACCGGTTCCATGGAGCCGCTGCGTGCTCCGGAAATCAGCATACGACCATAAAGAGGTTCAAAGAGTTTCTGCTCATACGCTGCTGTGGCAAGCCCCACGCCTTTTTCCTTCATCTGCGTACGGCAGGCTTCCACCCGTCGGGCCACCTCTTCATTTTCCACCATTTTACCGGCCGACTCCATGGCAGCATCCACATCCACACCACTGGCCACATAAAGCAAAAGGACCTCGGTAAAATTGGCCAGGGAAAGTTGTTGTGCAATACCAGACAGCACCGGCAGATGTTCCGCCAGTCTCTTGAGTACGGCCAGACCCCGAGGAGACCGTGAAGCCGCCACTGCGGCAATAAGCAGGATCGCCGCCAATGCCGTGACAACAAGGGCCAGCGTACCAATGATATACGCCACACGGATATACGCATAGGAGGAGGTGGTCAGATCTCCTGCCAGACTTATGTACACACCCGAAAATACCGGCAGCACTTTGGCCAGCAGCACTCCCAGGATAGCGGACATCAGTACCAGCAGAACCAGTGGGTACAGCACTGCACTTTTCAGTTTTGTCTCCAGCCGGCTGCGGCTGCCATAATAGGCTGACAAACTGCGCAGTGTCTGCTCAATGCGTCCGGTGCTTTCCCCCACCCGGATCATGTCCGATACATGCCCAGGGAAAAAGCCGCTCTGTTGGATTGCCTCGGACAACGTGCCCCCCTGAAGCAGCAGGAATCTCTGAATAGATTTAGCTGCATCATGAAATCCGCCCTGTGTGCTGTCCTCGCTCAAAAGGCCGGCCGCCTCTTCTGCTCCGATACCGGCACCCAGCATCATGGCCATATTTTCGCAGAAAACGCTGACAGCCAGACTCTCCAGTTGTTTGTTTGCCATCCTTGTACCCCCTCATCAGTAGGTCAAACGATCGGTATAGCCGGTGCCATCGCCGGTATATGCCGCCGACGCGCCTGCCGCAAAGGTCAAGTCGATGCGCTCCCAGCTGTGAGCCGGTGCTTCGATCTTGACGGTGATCCAACCGGTCTCCTCCAGCCAGATCATGTTCCACGCATGGTAGAGTTCTCCCGGCTGCACATAACCGGTTATCAATTTTGTGGGAATTCCCTGGCTGCGCAGCATGGCCGCCGCCAGACTGGCGTAATCATAGCAAATGCCTTTGCCGGAATGGAGCGTTTCGTCCGGATCCGGCAGATAACCGGCCTGCACCGTCTCCGCCTTTTGGGTATCGTAATCAATGTTGTTTTGAATATACGAATAGATATTGGCCACAACACCGGCTTCTGTACCGGCCTGGGCCGCCAGTTCCGCAGCTTTTGCCACACAATCGGAATCCGCTGTATAGTTTACCATCTGATTGGGCCGCAGAAACGGAACAAGTTCATTTTCCAGCTGTACAGAAACAGTAGCGGAATAGATTTCTGCATACTTGTCTTCTGTGGTGTTCTGCATCACCCGGAAGGTGTATTCCCCGCTGCCGCTTTGCAGGACGTAACACTGCGGCGTACCGTCGTTGGGAAGATCGTAGTTGTATTTTACTTCACCGAACAGAACCTGAAATTTCAGGCGCTTGTCACCGGTACCGCGGGCAGCCACATATCCTTGGCTCACATGGGAAGTGTCTATCTGCACCCCGTTTTCCCCTCCGGCTGCCTGGGCATCAAAAACGCTGGTCTGCATGGGTGGGGCCGTGTATCCGCCGCCGGTAGTGTCCGGCACCTGCTGTTGATTGTCCTGTCCGGCGCAGGCCGCCAGCAAAAACACCATGCACAGGCAAAGCAACCCCTGCCATATCTTTTTTGCCAAGCGGCCACCTCCCTGCCCGGAAACCCACGTTGATAATCAATTTATTATACGACCAAACCGGCCCTTCGTTCAAGCGTTTACAAGAACATTCCGCAAAAAACGAAGCCGGCCAGGTTCCTCTTACGGAGAACTTGTGCCGGCTGGCAATTTACTATTTTTTATCAACTGCGAAAACGTTCAGCTGCGGTGGAGACACACCATCGCGGTCAAAAAAGGCTGCTTGCCATCTCTGTTTCCAAAATGCACTTTTACAGGGTTTCGGAGTGAAGAAGGGTGCCTGCCAGATCTTTCCAGACAGCACAGTTTCCTTCCAACACCATATAGCTCCGGGCGGAGTTTTCCTTGGGAATAGAGACGGACCCCGGATTGAAGTACCGGTTGTCCTGTCCGAAAACCTGCCAAGCCGGGACATGGGTATGCCCGTGCAGCAGAATGTCACCCGGATGCAGGGCAGGCAGCTGTCCCAGATGGTAGTGGTGGCCGTGCGTGGCAAAGATCATCCGTTCTTCTGTCATCAGCAGACAATAATCCGCCATGACAGGAAATTCCAGCACCATCTGGTCCACTTCGGTATCGCAGTTTCCCCGGACACAGACCAGGTCCTGTTTACGGGCATTGAGCATCGCTGCCACAGCTTTGGGCTCATAGCCTTGTGGCAGATCGTTGCGCGGTCCATGATAGAGGATATCCCCCAACAGCAGCAGACGATCCGGTTGTTCCCGGTCCATTGCCTCCAGGAGCTGACGGCAGTACAGCGCGGAGCCATGGATGTCGGACGCAATCATCAGTTTCATCTCGGTATCTCCTCTCAGAAAGTAAGGCGCATCTGATGCCAACGGACTCCACCATGTAGCGAACCGCAGAATCCTTCATCGGCGAATCCCAGGTTTCCGTAATAATGCAGGCGATGTTCCTTACAGGTCAGCACCAGGCCTCGCCGGCCCTGGCTGCGTGCATGCTCAGTCATGGCTTTCACCAATTGTGCCCCATACCCGCGGCAGCGGTCCTGCTCGCGCACATCCAGTCCGAAAATCATCTGCCACGCTCCCTGCTCATTATGCAGGTCCGCCTGCTCGTACATCCGGTCCTCCAGATCCGGCAGGTCAGTGACCATACCGTTGATAAACCCGACCAGTGACTCGCCATCGGTCAGAAGCAGAAAATGGGATGCAAAAACACGCAGGCGCGCTTCCAGCGATTGCCTTGTGGCGGCTTCAGCCGGGGGAAAACAAGCGGCTTCCAGCGC
>CALXHN010000078.1 GCA_944388105.1 uncultured Gemmiger sp.
GTCAGGTCGATGAGGGGCAGATGTTCCCGTTCTGCCAGACGGCGGGCTGCATCCGGCCAGGGACCATGGGTGGGCAGCAACCGACCATCTTGGAAGCGGCGTCGGACCAGCGGGGTGATGAGCACCGGCAGGGCGCCCCGGTCCAGGGCGGTGCGGGCATAGGCCAGAAGGTTGGCGGCGTAGGTTTCGGGGGAGGTGAACCGGCTGGGATCTTCCTTCTTTTCGTCGTTGTGGCCAAACTGGATCAGCAGTAGATCCCCGGGACGCAGTCCTGCTTCCACCGGGGCAAAGAGTCCTTCCTCCCGGAAACTTTTGGTGCTGCGGCCGTTGCGGGCATGGTTGTGCACCGGGATGCCGGGGCGCAGATACAATTCCAGGACCTGCCCCATTCCACACTGGGGCCAGGTGTCGATCCGGTTGTGCTGTACGGTGGAATCCCCGATCCACCAGATGGCTTGCGGCTGGTTTTGCATGGGAGGAACTCCTTTCGGCAGAGGCTGCCTTGACTGTGAACGGTTTTATTATACCCTGATGCAAAGGGGGCGGGCAAGTGTCCGCTGACCGGAACGCAAAAAGGTTCCTTGTTAAAAAAAGAACGTAAAAACGAATAATGTGAAGAAGTGTTCCCTGCCGGGTGAAGAAATGTTCCCTGGGAACTGCCGTGAAACGGTGGCGGGGAAATAGGCTTTATGTTATACTGAAATGCACAGTTTTGGGCAATCAGCAGAAAAGGAGAGGATCGTGTTGGCATTCCGGCCGAGAAAAGCAACAGGTTCCCCCGGGGCTTTCATTCCGGGGCGGCTGCGCCATGCACTGCGGGAAAATTCGGTAATCCGGTTCCTTCTGGCACATCTGCTGACGCTGGGGATTGTCATGATCATTTGTGCCAGCGGATTCCACAGTGCGTTGGATATTGTCCGGCAGGATATTCTGGAAAGCAGCGGCTTTGCCATGGAACAGGCGGTGGATGCGGTGACCAACCGGCTGGTCACCCTGCGCATCATCGGGCTGCAGGTCATCAACACCGACAGCATCCGGGAACTGGGAAGCAGTTCCCCCCAAGACAGTAATTATGCCTTCCTGGCCCAGCGGGCGGTCAAGGATTATACCGAATATCTTCTGTATCACGAAGAAGCCCTGGACCAGAGCAGTTTTTTGTATTTTCAGAATCTGGACAGAGTCCTGTACCGGGGCAGTGTTTATCGGCCGGGGGTGTTCCGCCAGTATCTGGACAGCTGGAATATCGATGATGCCCAGTGGCAGACGCTCAGCACCTGCACCGATCCCTACCCCCGCTTCTGGGGCAATGAATCGGGGGACCTGTACTACATCTTCCCCTGCACACTGCCGTTTCAGGGGCAATATCTGGGAGCCTTGTACTTTCGGATCGGTCACGATGAAATACGGCAGCAGTTTTCCTTTTTGGAAGAGTACAAGGACTATACCCTGCTGGTCTGCGACGAAAACGGACAGCTGGTGTACAGCGAAGATCGGCTGGGGCTGACAGAAACCACGCCGGTAAGCCACTGGCTGGAGAAGGCCGAAGCCCGGCAGGAAGGCAGCAACCTGATCTGGACCGTCAAAGCCGATGAACGGCTGGGGCTGTGGATGGTCCTGGTGCTTCCTGAACAGGAGGCCATGCGAAAACTGACGGCATTGTCCGTCCAGACTTTGGGGCTGACCCTTCTGGCGGGCATACTGGGATGCCTGATCTCTCTGTACTTCTCCCTGCGCAGCGGCCGTCCGGTGAACGCGATGGCCCGGGCTCTGCGCAGAACGGAGGAAGGGCTGAGCGCGGACCTGGACCATATCGGTGACGCGGTGCGCCGCCTTCTGGAGGACAACAAAAACCTTCAGCTTCAGAAAGAACAGGCAAAACCGGCACTGCGCAAGGCGTTTTTCCACGATCTTCTCAAATCCGACTTTGTTTCTCGAAGTGAGATGGAGTATATGGCCGGCAGGGCGGGGCTTTCCCTCACCGGCGGCACTTACTGCGCGGCGGTGATGCGGCTGCACCCCCAGATCGATATTGACGCAATCGACGGGCAGACGGTGGAGGAGGCCCGGATCCTGCAGCAGGCGGTCAGCGCCGAAATCGACGCCCGGTGCGCCCGGGAGGTCTGGTCGTACAAGCGCAGTACACTGATCACACTGTATATCTTTGATATCAAAAACCAGGAACCCCTTTTGCAGATCCTGCGGGATGTGGTGGAATGGCTCCATCGCAATTATCAGGTGGAAGCCTGCTGGGGCGTCAGTACGCCTTGCACCGACCTGATGGATTTCTGGAAAAACAGTGAGGAAGCCAGCGCTGCCCTGCGTGAAAACGACGGCAGCGACCCGGTTGTGGTGTACAGCTGTGCCCGCAAGGTGGATGACCTGTACTATCTGCCCTATATTGTGGAAGATCGCCTGGTACAGGGGCTGCGGTCCGGGGACGGTGCCGCTGTGGAAACTGTGCTGGGGCTTCTGCAGCAGGAAAACTTTGTCCGACGCAACCTGGGGCGAATCCAGTTCCAGCGCTTCAGCCGGCGCATTGTGGAGATCCTGGCTGCCCGCATGGAGGTGGCAGCAGAGGAAAGTCCCGAACTGACCGAACTGAACCGGCTGGCCTTTGCCTTCCACGGTGACTGCGAACCCTATTTTGAAGCCCTCAACAGTCTGTGTCATGCGCTGTGTGAGGACACGGCCCGGCAAAAGAGCGCCCGGCGCAGTGAGAATGTCCGGGCCATTGAAGGGTATATCCAGACGCATTACCGGGACCCCAACCTCTGCCTGGCAATGGTCAGTGCGGAATTCGGCCTTTCAGAAGGGTATCTGTCTTCCATATTCAAAAAAGAGACCGGCATCAACTTTGCCGAATATCTGGAACAGCTCCGCGTCAAGGCGGCGCGAGTCCTGCTGGAGGACGGTACCAAGGTCACCGATGTTTCCCGCATGGTGGGGTATAACAGCATCCAGTCTTTCCGCCGTGCCTTCAAGCGGGTGATGGGCGTCAGCCCCAGCGAATACCGTCGCTGAAAGAAAAGAACGATACAACATAGAATGCAGGGAACCGTTTTTCCACAGGGACAACGGTTCCCTTTTTTTGGCATGGAACAGATGGCATCATGCGGGCAGCCGCCCCTTTTTTGCCGGTCCGGGCCGTGGTATGGTGGGAACAGCGAAGGCCGGCACCTCAACCCAGCCGCCTGACGAAATGAAGAAAGGAGCCTTTCCCTATGCCAACCCTGATAAAGGCAAGAGCAGCAACGGAAGAGCGCATCGGTCTTTCCACCTGGCAAAAGGTCAAAAAGTACCGCGCCTTCTATGTTATGTTTCTGCCTCTGCTGATCTGCCTGGTCGTTTTTTCCTATCTGCCGATGGTCGGCGTGCTGTATGCCTTCACCGATTACACCCCCTTCAAGGACCCATCTTTCGTGGGACTGGCCAACTTCAAAAAACTCTTCAGCCAGGCCGGATTCTGGCAGGCATTCTTCAACACCCTGCAGATCAGCACCTTGAAACTGATCTTCAGCATGGCGTGCAGCATCCTGCTGGCCCTGATGCTGGATGAGATCCGTTGCAAGTGGTTCAAAAAACTTTCCCAGACCATTCTGTATATCCCGCACTTCATGTCCTGGGTCGTGGTGGCGTCCATCTTCACCATGTTCCTTTCCCCCAAAAACGGCCTGATCAACGGTGTGATCGAGCTGTTCGGCGGTACGCCCATTTATTTCCTGGCTGACGAAAACTGGTGGCGTCCGGTGTTCTACGTCATCTCCTGCTGGAAGGAGATCGGCTGGGGCACCATCATCTATATGGCCGCCCTCTCTACGGTGGATATGGAACAGCACGAGGCGGCCATCATTGACGGCGCCACCCGGCTCCAGCGCGTGATCCATCTGACCCTGCCTTCCATCTCCGGCACCATCGTGACGGTGTTCATCCTGAACCTGGCCAAGGTCCTGAACCTCTTCGATCCTGTGTGGGTGCTGCAGAACGCCATGGTCATCAATGTTTCGGATGTGTTGGAAACCTATGTCTACCGCATGGGTATTTCCGGTTCCCAGTACGGTCTTTCCACGGCAGCCGGTCTGTTCAAATCGGTTATCTCGGTGGTGCTGGTCACCGTTGCCAACAAACTCAGTAAAAAGATCACCGGCGAGGAGGTATTGTAAATGGGTCTCAATTCCAAGGAGCGGTTCTCTTTTGCCAAAGGCTACCGGGGCCGGACTCTTTTCCTGATGTTTGACTTTGCCCTGCTGGGCGCGCTCATGTGCATGATGGTGCTGCCCCTGATCAAGGTTCTGGTGGATTCGGTGGACCCCACCAGCTATGGTGTCCGCCTGATTCCCCGGGTGGTGGATTTCAGCGCCTATGAGATGATCGTGCGCAACTCCACCCTGTACCAGCCTTTCCTGGTTTCCATCTACACCACGGTGGTGGGCACCATCTTCGGTCTGCTGGTCACCACCATGGGCGCCTATGTGCTGATCCAGAAAGATATGCCCGGCCACCGGCTCATGGGCAAGCTGGTTCTTGCTACCATGCTGTTCAACGGCGGCCTGATCCCCACCTACCTGACCATCAAGAACCTGGGCCTGATGAATAATATGCTGGCCGTCATCGTGCCCTGCAGCGTAGGCGCTTACAACACCATCCTGATGAAGAGCTTCTTTGCCTCCATCCCCGGGGAACTCTTTGACTCCGCTGCCATTGACGGTTGCTCGCCCTTCGGCGCGTTCTGGCGGATCATGCTTCCCCTGTCCAAGCCGGCACTGGCTTCGGTGGGCCTGTTCATCGCCGTGGGTCTGTGGAATGAATACATGCACTTCATTCTCTATATCACCGACCCCGAATGGCAGAGCTTCCAGGTGAAGGTTCGTTCCCTCATCCTGGAGGACGGTTTGTCAGGTACATCCATCACCCTTTCACAGGAAATGCTCAAATCCGCCACCGTGGTTGTGGTTGTGGTGCCGTTCCTGCTGATCTATCCCTTCGTCCAGAAATACTTCACCAAGGGCGTGACCCTGGGTGCCGTCAAGGGATAACCCTCTGTTTGGTATTGCGGCGCAGCGCAAACGCCGTGTACAATAGAACTAATCGACCCCATAGAAGGAGGAAAACCAACGATGAAAAAACAAATCGCAATGCTGCTGGCAGCGGCCAGCTTTGCCACCCTGCTGGCGGGCTGCGGCGCTTCCGGCACCACCTCGTCCGAAGGTGCCGCGGGTTCCACCGGCTCTGCCTCGGCTTCCGCCGAGACTGCCGGCAATGCCTATGAAAATGCCGCCAAGCCGGAATCCATTACCTGGTGGGTCCACGACGGCATGAAGCTGGAAGAAGGCACCGACCTGTGGGTCGAGGAATTTGAGAAAAAGACCGGCATCGGCATGGACCTGCAGATCATCGACAACAACGAATACTACACCAAGCTGGAAGTGGCCTATGCTTCCGACACTGTCCCCGACACCTTTGACCTGGACGGTGCTCATCTGGGCACCTACGCTGCGCAGGGGGCCATCGCAGACCTCACCGATCTGGTGAAGGAGAGCGGCCTGTACGATAAGATCGACCCCGCGCTGTGGGATTCCCTGACCCTCAACGGCCGCATCTACGGCGTTCCCCGCGAAGTTCCCTCCGCCTGCGTGACTTACGTCCGTAAGGATTGGCTGGATCGCCTGGGCATGGATGTTCCTACCACCTACGATGAATTCATCGAGATGCTGACCCGCTTCAAGAACGAGATCCCCGAATGCACCGTTCCCTACACCGCTCCCGCCATGGAGAATGTGAACATTGCCCAGAATATGGCTGAGTTCTTCCAGGGCGCCACCCTGGATTACACCAAGGTGGACGGCGTCTGGGTTGACGGAATGGCACAGGACAACATGGTGGAAGCCCTGCAGCGTGTGCAGGATGCGTATGCCGCCGGCCTCATCGACACCGAAGTGGTCACCAACACCACCAGTGCCTGCCGTGACGAATGGTATTCCGGCGGTGTGGGCGTCTTCGCCTACTGGGGCGGCAACTGGGGTGAGACCCTGACCAGCCGCGTCAAGCAGAATGTCCCCGAAGCCGAAGTCGTGGCCATTCCCCCCATCGAGGGTGCCACCTACCTGTACAGCGCTCCCTCCGTTCAGGTCATCTCCTCCAAGCTCAGCGAAGAAGAGATCGCTTCCATCTTCAAGTATTTCATCGAGTATGCCCATGACGGCGCCGAAGGCCAGGTCCTCTTCCAGAGCGGTGTGGAAGGCGTCCACTGGGCCCAGGACGGCGACAAGCTGGTTCCTCAGCCCAGCCTCTCCAACCCTGAAGAAACCTTCCGCAAGGCCTGGATCACTCCCTGGATGAGCACCAACCCCCTCACCGTCACCGACAAGAACATGGACCTTGAACCTGCCATCACCGAGTCTCTGGCTGTGGTTGACGCCTATGCCCAGCCGCTGTATGTCTTCCCGGTGTCCGAGACCCGTACCATGATCAATTCGGATCTGACCACCACCCGTCTCAACGTCTTTGCCCGCGTCATGATGGGCCAGATGTCTCCTGAGGAAGGTGTGGCCGAATACAAGGCCCAGGCGGAAGCTCTCGGTGTGTCCACCGCGCTGGAGGAAATGAACGCCAACAGCTGATCACCAACCATTCTCTGTCCTCTGTGTGATAACGAAGGAGGGGAGCGGGAGCTTTCCCGTTCCCCTCTTTCATTTTGTCTGCCGGGCCCCGCCTGGTGAAAGGAGAAACCATGACCATTGATCTGACACAGTTTGCCCCCGAAAAAGGGGCGCACTGGACCCAAGCCTTTGCCGCTGCGCTGGAAGCCCTGCGTCCGGAGGGCGGTGTGCTTCGGGTGCCCGCAGGCCGCTATGAAACCGGTCCTGTACGCCTGTTCTCCCACACGGAACTGCGGCTGGAACCGGGGGCGGTCATCGCCTTTGTGGCGGAGCCGGAAGCCTTTCCGCTGCAGGAATGCCAGTATGAAGGGCGGATCACCCGCCGCCCCCAGCCCTGCCTTTCCGCATTCGGGGCGCAGGATGTGGCCGTAACCGGGCAGGGTGTTATTGACGGCGGCGGTGCCGGCTGGTGGGCTGCGCACCGGGCCGGGACCCTACAGCATGGACGGCCCTACCTGCTGCATTTTGAGGACTGCACAAGGCTGCGCATCCAGGGCGTACACTTGCAGAACAGCCCTGCTTGGACGGTCCATCCGCTTCGCTGTGCGGATGTGATCATTCGGGACATCTCCATCAGCAATCCCTACGATTCCCCCAACACGGACGGCATCAATCCGGAAAGCAGCCGGGATGTGCGTATCCTGGGCTGCCGGGTGGATGTGGGGGATGACTGCATCACCCTTAAATCCGGTACCGAGGATACCCCCGCCCCTGCCCCCTGCGAGAATATCGTCATTGCGGATTGCTGCCTGGTCCATGGCCATGGGGGCATTGTCATCGGCAGCGAGATGAGCGGCGGTGTACGCAATGTGACTGTGACAAACTGTGTCTTTACAGGCACTGACCGGGGGATCCGCATCAAGACCCGGCGCCGCCGGGGCGGTCGGGTGGAAAATCTCCGCTTCTCCAATCTGGTCATGGACGGCGTGCTCTGCCCCTTTGTCTTCAACATGTATTACTGCTGCGGTACCAGGGAAGAAGACCGTTGGGTATGGGAAAAGACCCCCTATCCGGTGGACGGCGGCACGCCCTTCTTCGGCAATATCAGCATCAGCGGGGTCACTGCCACCGGGGTGCGGGCTGCGGCCGGTTTCTGCTGGGGGCTGGCGGAAAGCCCGGTGCGGGGGCTGTCCATCCGGGACTGCCGCATTGAGATGGAACCCGGTGCGGAACCGGGGGTGCCGGCCATGATGGGCGGCTTGGAAACGGTGAGCGGCGCAGGATTCATGCTGCGCAATGCCCGGGAACTGCTGGTGGAGGGTGTCACCGTGATCGGACACCGCGGTCCCGCTTTTGACGCTGACCAAACCGTGACGGGAAAACTGCCCGAATAAAAGGAGAAAGCCATGCTGTACAACTGTGTGAACAAAGACTGCTATGAAAATCCCGTGCTGGAGATGGACTACTCCGACCCGGATGTGATCCGCGTGGGGGAGGACTATTACCTGGTCTCCTCCAGCTTTACCTACCTGCCCGGTGTGCCGCTGCTCCATTCCCGGGACCTGATCCACTGGGAACAGCTCAGCTGGTGCCTGCCCCGTCTGCCCTTCGCCCGGTATGACCTGCCTGCTCACGGCTGCGGTAGCTGGGCACCGTCCATCCGGTACCATGAAGGGCGGTTCTACGTCTTTATTCCGCTGCCTGACGAGGGAATCTTTGTGGTCACCGCCACCGACCCCCGCGGCCCGTGGAGCGAACCCCACTGCATCCGCGAAACGGTGGGCTGGATCGACCCTTGCCCCTTCTGGGATGAGGACGGGAACGCCTATATGGCCCACGCCTTTGCCAACAGCCGCTGCGGCATCAAGCACCGTATCGATGTCTGCCGCATGTCGCCCGATGCTTCCCGCCTGCTGGATGACGGCGTTCAGGTCTACTGCAATCCCCAGCTGCATCCCACCATGGAAGGCCCCAAAATGTACAAGCGGGAAGGATACTATTATATCTTTGTCCCGGCGGGCGGGGTGGCCACCGGCTGGCAGACAGTCCTGCGCAGCCGCAGCCCGCTTGGTCCCTATGAGGCCAAGGTAGTGCTCCACCAGGGGCTGAGCACGGTCAACGGACCCCATCAGGGCGCATGGGTCACGACCCCGGAAGGCGCAGACTGGTTCTTCCATTTCCAGGATGCCGGTGTCCACGGGCGTATCCTTCACCTGCAGCCCATGTGCTGGGTGGACGGCTGGCCGGTCATGGGCCGTGATCGGGACGGGGACGGCATCGGGGAACCGGTGGACAGCTGGCCTTTGCCTCTGCCCGCTGCCCTGCCGCAGCATCCGCTTCAGCCGGATGACGGCTTTGAGGGCCCCGACCTGGCGCTGTGCTGGCAGTGGCAGGGGAATCCCCGGCAGGAATGGTACCGGGTGGAGAACGGGCTGCGGCTCTTTATGCCGCCCTGTGCCCGGGGAGAAAGCCTGTTGTGGTATATGCCCAATGTTCTGACCCAGATCGCGCCTGCAAAGCAATACACCATGCGCACCACCCTGACCCTGGAAGACGGGGAGGATGGGGATGAGGCCGGACTGACGGTGATGGGGCACCGCTATTCCGCTCTTTCCCTGCGCCGCACGGGGGGAGAATACCGACTGGTTTTGACCCGGGGTCTTGTGACCGAGCGGACCGCCCAGGGAGTGGCGGTGGAGCAGGTGGCGGCGGAACAGCCTTTCCGGGGCAACACCGTATCCCTGGAACTGCGGTTTGACCCCGATGGTATGGTGCGCTATGCCTGGGCCATCCCCGGGACCACCCCCACCGTGATCGGTCCTGCCTGCCCGGCGGACAAATCCACCTGGTCGGGGGCACGGCCCGGCCTGTTTGCACGCAATCACCTCAACCGTCCTACCTCCGGCAGCGCCCGGTTCGACGGCGCCCGGTTCGGAATCTGAAAGGAGCCTGCGATGGAAGTACAACAGTATGTGGAACGTCTGGAAACCGGCCGGCCGGAACTGGCCCGGGAATGGCTGGCAGCCCATCCCGCCGTTATGAATGCGTCGGATGACCAGGGCGTTCCGGTGGTGCTCCGCGCCATGGAAACCGGCAGCGAACCCCTGATCCGGTATCTGGTGGAAGATACCGTGACCAAAGTGGCCGTTCGTGACCGGGATGGGGCCGGTGTGCTGCATTATGCGGCGCGGCGGGGCAGCCCTTCCCTGTTGGCCTACCTGGTGGAACG
>CALXHN010000079.1 GCA_944388105.1 uncultured Gemmiger sp.
GACCGCCCCGGCGAGGTAGCCGATCCGTGGTACACCGACGATTTCGACACGACCTGGCGGGATGTGGAGGAAGGTTGTCGGGGATTGCTCCAAAAAATAATCAGCAAAGAGGTTCGGACGAGCGGACAAGCTGGTTGTCAAGGGAGCGGAAATTAGTGTACAATGGAATTCCGAGCGAGATGACTTTATCAGCTTGACTGACATCGCCAAGCTGAAGGACAGCGACAATCCTCGCTACATTATCCAAAACTGGCTGCGGAACCGGAATACGATTGAGTTCCTGGGTGTTTGGGAATCTCTATACAACCCGTCTTTTAACCGTGTCGAATTCGATGCGTTTAGGAGTCAGGCCGAGCGGCTGGCAAAGCTCAATGCCATCGCCATCAGCCAGATGGAAATCTTGATACAGGATCACCACATCGAAGCTCTGGAGGCTCATAGCGGAGAACTATCTCCTATGGAGTAAAAAATAATAGGCAGGACGCTTGCGAACGGGCGAAGGCCGTGGCATCTATAGTGTTGCGATGTTCCAAAAAGAAGCCTTGCTGGAAAGCAGGGCTTTTTTATTTGTTCAGCCTTCGGGAAAGCAGTACCCGGTGCGCCATCGGGGACGAGAACAGCTCGGGCCCGCCGCTTGCTCCGGCGAGCAAAAACGGTCCAGTGGACCGTTTTTAGAGCGCGGGTCTCTGTGGGTGCCTGATTGGTCAGAAAGGGGGCTGCGCCATCCCCTGCGGGGCGGCTTCACGCATCACCTGCGGCTCGCGTTCAGCTCGCGGGGACTGGTCACTAAAAACGTTCCGCAGGAACGGTTTCTTAACGCTCCCACTGATGACGCACACAAAAAAGTCTTATGGAATTCTGTGACTTTATCCTTTCCGGCAAAGAAAAAAGCAGCTTTACACCGTGTGTAGAGCTGCTTTTTATTGCGATAACCCAAAAAGAACGTCATTGCTGACTGGATTCTGAACCCCTCAATGGGACCAGATGTTGTTTTCCAGATCCCGCAGACGGGCTTTGTAGTCTTCCACCATCTTGTCCGCGTTTTCTACATCGGGAAAGGTGAGAAGATAGTCGTCCCCTGCGGTGTGGAATCCAACCACCCCGGCCAGACCTGCCATTTCGGCCACCTTGACCAGGGTATGAAAGTCATACTCCATGGAACTGATCAGCACATTCATGGATAAGCACTCCCTTGCAATAAATCCTTTTATAAGGGTAGCACAGAATCCCGACAAAGTGCAACGGGAAAAATGTTTCCAGATTTTGCGGTACGGTTTCCGGAGGAAAGATCCTCACCGACGGTTGAAGTACTGGATCAGGATCTCCTTGATGTAGTGGTAACGGCGGGCGTAGGTGTTGTCCACCCGGATCAGCTCAAATCCCTGTTCCCGGCAGATCTGCGCTTTCTTGCGGTCCCGCTCCTGCACCACCGGGTCTTCCCGGTGTGCCTGTCCATCCAGTTCAATGGCCAGAATGGGGTCCAGGCGGCGGCCTTCCCGCTGGTACACCACAAAGTCGAACTGGTCGGTGCAGAACAGGTCGATGGCGCCGGGATTGTTCTCAAATACCTGGGCAATGGGTACTTCCCGGCGCACCACGCAGCGGCTGCCCGCCATGAAGACGTTGTCCAGGGCGTGATTCAGATTTTCCAGAAACGCATCCTCGGTCCGGGCGCTGTAGGGTTTGATGCCCAATGCCCGGGACGCCGCCGGTTTGGGCACCACCTCCGACACGCCGCAGGTCTGCACATACCGGTACAGGTCGTACAGGTCGTCATCGGTCTGGCCGGTGTGCAGGCGTTCCAGGGCCTGGGAGCTGCACAGCAGGATCAGCTGTTCCCGGGCCCGGGAGGTGGCCACATTGATGAGCTCCTTGTTGTTTTTCAGCCACTGGTAGGTTTTGGGGCCGGTCTTGTCGGTGAGCGCCAGGGAAAACAGCACCACGTCCTTTTCGTCGCCCTGAAAGACATGCACGGTGCCGCAGCTGACGTTTTCGTAGCTGCGTTCCTTCAGCATCTCTTCGATCAGGTCGCGCTGCCGCACAAAGGGGGTGATGATGCCCACCGAAACGCCGGGATGTTCGGCCAGATACTGGTCGATGACCGCCACCTCGGCGGGAGCGGTGTTCTTTTCGCGGGTGGTGTCCTCGGGAATGTCCAGGTAGACCAGCGGCTGGGAATTCTCTCCCCGGCTGGCAATTTCCAGCTTGCCGTTGTAGTATTTCCGGTTGTTGAACCCGATGATCTTGGGATCGCAGCGGTAGTGGTAGCGCAGCAGGACCTCGTCGCTGACGGCGTCACAGGCCAGAAAACACTTGTAGATGGAATTCTGGATGTAGTCGTATTCCTCGCTCACATGGTAGCGGCGGCGCAGCAGGGCGTTGTCATGGGGGTCCAGCAGGATCACCGGCTGCAGCTGCTGGGGGTCACCCACCAGCATGAGGGATTCTCCCCGCAGGATGGGCACCAGGGACACAGCGGTGTTGCACTGGCTGGCTTCGTCCATGATGACCATGTCGAACACCGGTTCCGGGGCGCCCAGGCGCTGGGCGGAAATACAGGTGGTGGCCACAAAAGGAAAGATGCGCAGGAACTTTTTCAGATTTTCGGTTTTGGACAGGTACTGGTTGAAAGCGTTGATCCGTTCCTTCCCGTCCGCCTCACTGTACACAATGTCCAGCAAATCCTTGTTCTTCGGCTCCCCCAGCCGGCGGATGTACCGGGCGGAGGTGTAGTACAGATATTTGAGAAAACCTTCGGTGTCCTGGTCCAGCAGGGCCAGGGCGTCCCCGGTGGTCACGGTCCCCCGGCTTTTGAGCTTCGCCTCCACCTGGGGCAGCTGTCCGGCCTGCAGCTCATACTGGAAATTCAGGTGGCTGCGGGCTTCCAGCAGGCGGCGGATGGTCTCCTTCCGTTCCTGCAGGTCCAGGATCTCCTCGTACCGTTCCAGCAGTTCGGTCAGGCGTCGGGCCTGCTCGGCCCGGCGGGCATGGTTGCGGTCCAGCGTCTTTTCGTAGATGGTCAGGTTCCGGCAGGCCTCATACATCTGCCGGATGTCATCCAGGGCCTTCCCCACACAGCCGCGGTTGCCCAGCCGTACCAGGGGAAAGGGAATCTTCTGGCCCCGGTAGGTCAGATTCCGCAGCTTTTCCACCACACCGTCAATGGGGTGGTTGTTGTAGGAGGCAAACAGCACGGTGCGCTCATTGAAAAAGGCGGTGGTCATGGTGTTCACGATGGTGCTGGTTTTGCCGGTACCCGGCGGGCCCTGCACATAGGCCAGGGGATAGCGCATGGCGTTGTTGATGGCCAGCAGCTGGTCCAGATTAGCCTGGTTGTTGAGCAGTGCCAGGGGAAAGGACTTGTGCCGGCGCGGCCGGACGGTCATCTGGCCGAAAAAGGCCCGGATGGGCGGGGTGGGGCCGGTGCCGTCGGCATTTTCGAACAGATCGGTGATGCCCTTGTATTCCTGTTCCAGGTCCACCAGACAATCCCGCCCGATGGCCAGCAGATAGGGCATGTCATTGACCCGGCAGCGGTTACGGCTGGTGCAGGTGATGCGGTCCTTGATGGCCTCGGCGTTGCGGTCGAAATCTTCCAGCAGGGCATAGTCGTCCGCGTCCAGAAAGCTGTGGGCGCTGATCTTGGCCCCGTCGATGGTGAACTCCCGGCAGATGACGGCGTCCTCGGCGGCCCGCAGCCGGCGGTTGGCCACGTCCAGCAGCAGCGGCCGGTACGCCAGCACATACAACCCCTGGGGTGTGTCCACGCTGAGCAGATTCATGGCCAGCTGGCGCAGCTGCATGGGCTTGCCGTCCTTCGGGCCCTCCGGCCGGTGCTGAAACTGCCGGACAATGGCGGCAAACTGCGCATCGGTCAGGGCCATGTCCCCGGTGGCCAGCCTGTCCCCGTCCAGATACCGGATCAGGGCGTAGTCGGTCTGATAGGGGGTGTTGTCCAGCTTGTTGCACAGCGCCAGATAGTTCAGCACCCGCAGATTGGCGGCGTTGCCGAACCAGGCCTCATACCGGTGGGGATGTTTCAGGATATCCTTTACCAGGGTTTCGTTCACCGGACACCAGGACCCCTCGATCACCTCGGCCGACAGGATCCCCTCAATGCGCACCAGCAGTTCCTGCACCGTGTGCCGGCCCAGATGCAGCCCGTCCACCGTCATCTGGCCGGTGCGGGGGTTCAGCCCTTTGATGGCCAGCCAGTACCGGGTGGTCTGGCCGCTCTGGTTCCTGTATTCCACCTGCAGCCATTTTCCCTCATGGATAGCCTTGAAGATTGCCCGACAGATCCCGGTCACGGTTGCTGCCTCCTTTTCTGGATGGATCCACGGCGGGGCCGTGTTTCCTTCCATTATAGGAAATATCCCGGAATTTCACAAGGGCCGGCAGCCTGCATAAGAAGCTTTCCACACGGTTATGCAGACTGCCCATTGCCTGTGCCCGGAAAAGAGAATACACTGAAATTGCGGGAGAATTCCGGAAAAGGAAAGCCGGAACAGGCGCTCCGGCGTATACCATTCCCTGCCAAGGAGGGACCGACCATGAAAAAGACCATCCGCAAGTATCTCTGGCTGATTCTGTGCGGAGTGCTGCTGGCTGTCTGCATCGGGGTGCTGGCGGTGAAGGGAGGCGACCCCAACGCCGGGATGCTGCCCCGGGACCTGGACCGGGAATTTGAACACGGGTCCGGCTTTGTGCTGGATGACGCCACCGACTTCCAGAAAGACTCCCTGTACAAGCTGGCCAAGGTGTGGGGGTATGTGAAATACCGCCACCCCTCGGTCATTGCGGGGCAGATCAACTGGGACGCGGAACTTTTCCGGGTACTGCCCTTGGTGGTGCAGGCGGAAAGCGAGGAGGCGGTCAACGCCGTTCTGCTGGACTGGCTGAACCGGTTCCCCTTTGAGCAGGCCACCGCCGAGGCGGCCCGACCGGAACTGGAGATGCTGGCCAGTGCCCCGGGCACCCAAAACGATATGAGCTGGATCTCCGACCGGGATTTTCTGGGCGAGGAGCTGTGCACCTGGCTGGAAAACCTGTCCCACACCCACGCGGGGGACTGGACCTACGCCTATACCGCCCAGCAAGACGGCCGGGTGGATTTCTCCAACGAAGATCCCTGGCCGGACTTTGACGGCACCGACGACGGCCTGCGGCTGCTGGGGGCCTTCCGGTTCTGGAATGCCTTCGAGTATTTCTCCCCCAACGTGGACATCACCCGCATGGACTGGGACCAGGCCCTGCGCAGCGCCATCGGCGACATGCTGGCGGCACAGGACAGGACCGGCTATGAGCGGGCGCTGGGCCGCCTCACCGCCCAGACCGGCGACAACCATGTGATGCTGGAGACCCCCAACCTGAGCCTCCTGCGCTTTTACGGCAGCTATTGCCTGCCCTGCACCTTCCTTTCCATCGACGGGGAAGTGGTGGTGAAAGCAGTGCCTGCGGACTGCACCGCCCTGCAGCCCGGGGATGTGCTGCTGGCGGTGGACGGGATGACCATGGCCGACCGCATTGCCGAACTCAGTGCGTATTTCCCCCTGCCGGAACCGGACAAGTTCGTCAACGCCCTGTTCTACCCCCTGATGAGCGCGGCGGGGGAGACCTCCCGGGTCACCCTGCGGCGGGACGGGGAGGAAATGACGGTGGAGGTGCCCAACCGGGAAAGCTATTACGGCGGCCCCGCAGACAGGGAAAGCGCCCTGATAGAGGATGGGCGCATCGGCTACATTGCCCCCGGCACCCTGCAGGAGGGGGATCTGGAACAGCTGATGGACACCTTTGCCCACACCGACGGCCTGGTGGTGGACCTGCGGCAGTATCCGTCGGTGGACATCCGCTTCCTGCTGGCCGAATACCTGAACCCCGCCCCCACAGCGTTTGCCGTTCTGGAAATCCCCAGTCTGGCCGACCCGGGGCGTTTTTCCCGGATGACCTTCAGCAGCGGAGCGGGGAGCATGGCCCAGCTGGGCTTGTCCGACAGCACGGAACCCTATCCCCTGTACACCGGCAAGGTGGTGCTGCTCATGGATGAGACCAGCCAGAGTCAGGCGGAGTTCACCATCATGTCCCTGCGGCAGGCCCCCGGAGCGGTGGTGGTGGGCAGTCCCTCGGTGGGGGCGGACGGCGACGCCCTGTACATCAGCCTTCCCGGCGGATGCCGCACCCGGTTCACCACCATTGGGGTGCTGACCCCCGAAGGGGAGGAGACCCAGCGGGTGGGATTGCAGCCGGATGTGCTTTGCTATCCCACCGTGGAGGGTATCGCCGCAGGCCGGGACGAACTGCTGGAAAAGGCGGTGGAACTCATCCTGGAACGCTGAGGACAGCTGCTCTTCTTGCCCTGCAAAAAAATGTTGCAGGCCTCGTTGACAAGGGCTGTGCGACGGCTTATACTCGAATCAAAGGGACAGAACCGGTCGGGCAGGACAGGAGGCCCGACCGGTTTTTTGTGAAAATTCCACCCAAGGAGGAAGCATATGGAACTTTGGTACCGCCAGCCTGCCCGGGTCTGGGAGGAAGCCCTGCCCTGCGGCAACGGGCGTCTGGGCTGTATGGTGTTTGGGCATCCGACGGAAGAGCGGGTGCAGCTGAACGAGGAGAGCGTCTGGAGCGGTCCGCCCATGGATCGCCTGAACCCGGACAGCAAGGCCGCGCTGCCCCAGGTGCGCCGGCTGCTGCGGGAAGGCCATGTGCACCAGGCGGAACAGCTGGCCCTGCAGGCCCTGTCCGGCACGCCGGAGAATGCCCGGGCCTACCAGACCCTGGGGGACTGGTTCCTGGACTTTGCGGACCTGGAAGAACCGGTGGAACAGTATCGCCGCGCCCTGGACCTGGACCGGGGCGTGCAGACGGTGTCCTTTGTCAGCGGCGGCACCGCCTATACCCGGGAGATCTTCTGCAGTGCGCCGGACAACGTCATCGCCCTGCGGCTGAAAGCCGAAGGGGAGGGCCGGCTGCATTTCCGCTGCCGCCTCACCCGTCCGGCGGGGCTGGACAAGGTGGGCCGGGACAAGGCCGCCATCTGGATGGAGGGCAGCACCGGCAACGGTGCCGTGACCTACTGTGCCATGCTCACCGCCGCCGAATGTGACGGCCGGGTGGGGGTGACCGGAGAGTTCCTGACGGTGGAGGACGCCGCCACAGCGGTGCTCTACCTCACCGCCGCCACCGGTTTCCGCACCCCGGACCCCCGGGCTGCCTGCGCCGGGACCCTGGCCGGTGTGCGGGAAAAGGGCTTCGGGAAAGTGGAGGCCGACCACATCGCCGACTACCGGAAATTCTACGATACCATGCACCTGCACCTGGGGGACGGCAGCCGGGACGCCATCCCCACCGACGAACGCCGGCAGGCCTGTGCCGACGGGGCCTGCGACCCCGGGCTGGAAGCGCTGTACTTTGCCTACGGGCGGTATCTGCTGCTGTGTTCCAGCCGACCGGGCAGCCTGCCCGCCAACCTGCAGGGCATCTGGAACGAGGAGCTGACCCCGCCCTGGGGCGCCCGGTTCACCATCAACATCAACATCGAAATGAACTACTGGCCGGCGGGCCCCTGCGGCCTGGGCCCCTGTGAGCAGCCTCTGTTTGACCTGCTGGCCCGGTTGGACGCCGACGACACCGGCCGCCGCATGGCCCGGGAAATGTACGGCTGCCGGGGCTTTGTGGCCCACCACAACACCGATCTGTACGCCGACGCCGCGCCCCAGGACCAGTACATCCCCGCCTCCTACTGGGTCATGGGGGCCGCCTGGGCCTGCACCCACATCTGGCGGCATTATGCCTATACCCGGGACCGGGCCATGCTGGAACGGTATTATTTCATTCTGGAAGATTCCGCCCGGTTCTTTGCGGACTTCCTGGAGACTGACGAGGAAGGGTACGCGGTGACCAACCCCTCCGTCTCCCCGGAAAACACCTACATCCTGCCCGACGGCACCCACGGCTGCATGTGCATCGGTCCCACCATGGACAACCAGATCCTGCGGGACCTCTTTGACGGGTTCCTCAAGGCCAGCCGGACCCTGGGCCGGGACAATGACCTGACCCGGCAGATCGCCGGCCTGCGTGACCGGCTGCGTCCCACCCAGATCGGCCCGGACGGCCGCCTGCTGGAATGGCGCCGCCCCTGGGACGAGGCGGAACCCGGCCACCGGCACATCTCCCACCTGTATGGGCTGTACCCCGGGCAGGAGATCACCCCCGATACCCCGGACACCTTTGCCGCCGCCCGCAAGACCCTGGAGACCCGCCTTTCCTACGGCGGCGGGCACACCGGCTGGAGCCGCGCCTGGATCATCGGGCTGTGGGCCCGCCTGCGGGACGGGGAAAAGGCCCACGAGAACCTGCAGGTGCTGCTGAAGAACTCCACCTTCCCCAACCTGATGGACAGCCATCCCCGGCGGGACGGCGCCACATTCCAGATCGACGGCAACTTCGGTGCCACCGCCGCCATGGCCGAGATGCTGGTCTACAGCGCCGAGGACAAGGCAGTGCTGCTGCCCGCCCTGCCCGCCGCCTGGGCGGACGGCCGGGTGGATGGTCTGCGCCTGCGGGGCAACGCGGGGCTGTCCATGACCTGGCAGGCCGGAACCCTGCAGCAGGCCGTGCTCACGGCGGATTCCCCCCTGCATCTGACCCTGTGCTGCCGGGACAAGACCCGCACCGTGGAACTGGCCGCAGGCCAGACCCTGCGCCTGAACGGGGAACTGGAGACCCTGTAACTCCCACTGACAAACAAAAGCCCCGTACCGTGGCGGTACGGGACTTTTTGTTTGGCTTTCCCTCAGTGCTTGGCGGCGGATTCGGCCAGCTGCTTGCGGAAGATGGCGCGGAAGATCAGCCGGGTCAGGGGACCGGCGAACAGCAGCTGCCAGATCAGGGCGGTGGGCATGTTCAGCCCCCAGGTCTGCACCCAGGTGCCGAAGCTGGGCTCCTTGAACAGCAGGGTGGCGATCAGGCTCATGGTGGGGCACATGATGCAGACGATCATGGTGGAGATGGCGTAGGTGATGATCTGGGGCCGGTCGGTGGGACGCACCACCGTGAAGGCCAGCTTGGTGGCCAGCTTTTCCACGATGAAGTATTCCAGGATCATGGCGATGGGTGCCATGATGGGCAGCTCATGGAGGGCCATGAAGAAGGTGGCGTTGGACACGCCGCCGGTGCTCAGGGCCACGTTGTATACGATCATGCCGTATACCATGATGATGGCCATAATGATGGTGTACACGATGTTCTGCAGTCTGGTCTGGGGCATTGTTTTCTCCTTTTCTTGCGGTGAATCATGAATTTTTTTGGCATAAAAAAAGAAAAGCAGCGGGCAACCTTTCATCACTCGCTACTTTTCTTCACTACGACTACCAGTAATTAACTCAATTATTTTAGCATTTTTTTCCGGCTCTGTCAATCGGCGCCGAAGA
>CALXHN010000080.1 GCA_944388105.1 uncultured Gemmiger sp.
ATCATAAACTTGTTATTGACATTGTCAGTGATAGGGTTTATGATGATATAAAATTTGATAGAAAGCGAGGTGCTTCATTATGAAAAACAGCAAAATCAATGGGACAGCTGAATATCTTTGGAGGACCTCGGTTGCACTATAAGTTTTTCATGGGATTTCTTGTGCCGTGGTTTGTCAGCCACGGCTTTTTTATTTGCTTTTGGTGTGCGCTTTGGTTCTTCCTGGATATCCAGACAAAAACCGCTAATCGAGTAAGTTGGTCTGATCTATGGAGGATTTTATGATTCATCTTAAAGCAATTACAGAGGATAACTTTATGGATGCATTTTCCCTGAAACTTGCACCGGAGCAGGAACGCTTTGTTTCACACCCTGTTCGCAGCCTTGCACAGGCGTATGTGTACAGGGAGCAGTGCCAGCCGTTCGGAATCTATGAAGGCGACAGGATGGTTGGGTATGTCATGGTGATTTACGATTATGACATCCCGGAATATGATATATGGCACATGATGATTGAGCAGGCGGAACAAGGAAAAGGGTATGGAAAGTCCGCACTGGACAAGGTGCTTGCGTATATCAAAAACAAGCCTTTCGGCGTTTCCGATCGAGTGACTTTGACTTGTAACAAAAAGAACAGTCGGGCGCTGAACTTGTACAAAAGCAAGGGCTTTGCAGAAACAGGCGCAGAGGATGGGGAGGAAATCGAATTGTCGCTGATGATTCGGTAACAGGAAATTCTGCGGCGCTGCTGCGCTAAACAGTAACAAAACACACCGCCCCCGGTCCTGTACAGGACCGGGGGCGGTGCTTTATTTCAGCAAAGGAGTATCAGGAAAAATCGGAACCATCAGGCGTCGTCGTCTGCCATGTTGCCCAGCGCCTTGGCCTGCTCGATGACCTTGCCTTCCAGCATCTGGGGCAGGGTCTCATAGCGGACGAAGGTGAAGGTGTAGTGGCCGCGGCCCTGGGTCAGCTGCCGCAGGAAGGTGGTAAAGTCCTGCATCTCGGCCATGGGCACTTCGGCGTCTACCACCTGGCCGCCTTCCTCGTCCGGGTTCATGCCCAGCACGCGGCCGCGGCGCTTGGTCACTTCGCCCATGATGTCGCCGGTGTTCTCCGCCGGGACATGGACCTGCAGGGTGCCGATGGGTTCCAGCAGCACCGGGCTGGCTTCGGGGATGGCGGCCTTGTACGCCAGCTTGGCGGCCATGATGAAGGCCATTTCGCTGGAGTCCACGGGATGGTAGCTGCCGTCCAGCAGGGTGGCCTTCATGCCCACCATGGGGTATCCGGCCAGCACGCCGTGGGCAGCGGCCTGACGCACGCCCTTTTCCACCGCGGGGAAGAAGTTCTTGGGCACGCTGCCGCCGAACACCTTCTCCTCAAACTGGATGTCGTCCCCTTCGCAGGGCTCGAACTGGATCCACACGTCGCCGAACTGGCCGTGGCCGCCGGTCTGCTTCTTGTGGCGGCCCTGGGCCTTGCAGGTCTTGCGGATGGATTCACGATAGGGCACCCGGGGCACTTCCAGGGTGATCTCCACGCCGAACTTGTTCTTCAGCTTGGCCACGGCCACTTCCAGATGCTGGGTGCCCAGGCCGGCAATGATCTGCTGCTTGGTCTCGGGGTCTACCGTGAAGGTGATGGAGGGATCTTCTTCCATCAGGCGGTTCAGCGCGCCCGAAACCTTGCCCTCGTCGCCCTTCTTGGCCACCTTGACGGCCATGCGGTAGCAGGCGGTGGGATAGTCGGGGGCGGGCAGGCTCACCACCCGGGCGGGATCGCACAGGGTGTCGCCGGTCTTGGCGGTGGTCAGCTTGGCCACGGCGCCGATGTCGCCGGCCGCAATGGCCGGGGTGTCGCTCTGGCGTTTGCCGCAGACGGTCATGGTCTTGCCCAGGCGCTCGGGCTGTCCGGTGCGGGCGTTGATGACGTTGGAGGTGGCGCTCAGCTTGCCGGCCAGCACCTTGATGAAGCTCAGCTTGCCCACGAAGGGGTCGGCCACCGTCTTGAAGACGTAGGCGCAGGTAGGGGCGGATTCATCCACCGTGATCTCCACCGGGTTGCCGTCCTTGTCCTCGGCCACCTGGGCGGCGGCGTCGGCGGAGGGCAACAGTTCCTTCAGGTTGTACACCAGCATGTCCATGGCCTGCATGTTCACGGCGCTGCCGCAGAACACGGGGGTGATCTGGCCGGTACGCACGCCGGCGGCCATGCCGGAAACGATCTCCTCGGTGGTGAACTCCTCGCCCTCAAAGAACTTTTCCATCAGGGCTTCGTCGGTCTCGGCGATGGCCTCGTTCATGGCCTGGATCAGGCCCTCGAACCGGTGGCCGATGTCCGGCAGGTCCACCTGGACCTGCTTGCCGCCCTCATACTTGAAGGCTTTCTGGCTGAACAGGTTGATGTAGACGATGGTGCCGTCGTCCAGACGGGCGGGCACCACGCAGGGGCAGATGGAGGGGCCGAATTTGATCTTCAGCTGTTCCAGGATCTTGAAGTAATCGGCATTTTCCAGGTCGGCCTTGGTCACAAAGACCATGCGGGCCTTGTTGTTTTTCAGCGCCAGGGCATAGGCCTTCTCGGCACCGACGGTGACGCCGGAACGGCCGGACACACAGATCAGCACGCTTTCGGCGGCACGGATGCCCTCACAGGCACCGGATTCAAAGTCAAACAGTCCGGGCACGTCGATCAGGTTGTACTTGGTCCCGTCGATCTCCACCGGCACCACGCTGGAATTCAGCGAGGCCTTGCGCTTGGCTTCCTCGGGGTCAAAGTCGCTGGCGGTGGTGCCGTCTTCCACACGGCCCATGCGCTCGGTCGCGCCGCTCATATACAGAAGTGCTTCCACCAAAGTGGTCTTGCCGCAGCCGGCATGGCCGGCCACCAGAATGTTGCGGATGTCCTTGCTGGCGTATTCCATCGTATTCAAACCTCTTTTCGCGCCGGGCCCGGTCCCACGCAGCAACTCAGATTCCGACCGTTCGGCGTTATGTGATGGGGGCCGCGGGCCGCGCCCGTTCCCCGAATGATTCTACTTTACCACATGTTTGGAGAAAATTAAACAGTTTTTTTGGCAAAGTTATAAAAATTTTGTAAATAAAAACAAAGAGTGGGAGCGGTTTGGCGTTGGAACGTGGTTTGTCTCAGGCGGCTTTCAACGGTCCAGCCGCAGCACCGCCACCGTGATGTCGTCCTGTCTGGCCCCGGACCGGCGCACGGCGCTGTCGGCCACCGCTTTGGCCACCTGGTCGGGGTCATGGTCCAGTCGGGCGCACAGCTGCAGCTGCTCCACCAGCCAGTCGCTGCCGTCGCACAGGGCCCCGTCGGATACCAGCACCACCATGTCTCCCTCGGCCAGACTCAGGGCGGTGGACCGTCCCACCACCGAATCGCTCACCCCCATGGGCAGGCTGGGCGCTTCCAGCACCCGGGCCACTCCGTCCCGCACCAGAAAGCTGGGCGCTGCGCCGGCTTTGAACAGACCGGCCCGTCCGGTGTACAGGTCCACCGTCAGCAGGTCCAGGGTGGCGCCGGATTCCTGGTCGGCACACTTCATGCCCAGGGCCACGTTCACCAGGCGGGCTGCGCTCTCGGCGGCAAATCCCGCCCGCAGCAGCTGGGCGGTGAGCTTGGCGGCCATCCGGCCATCCACCGCGGCGGCCTTGCCGGTACCCATGCCGTCGCACAAAAGCATCTGGGCCCGACCTGCCCGGTCGCAGAACTGGTCACAGGCATCCCCGCTCACCGTTTCCGGCGGCGCGGGCCGGCTGGCCAGCCCGAAGGCCGGCGTGAACAGCGGCCGTTCCCCGAACCGCAGCATGCTCACCGTGCGGCACTGGGCCAGATCGGGCAGGTCAAAGTCCCGGCGGCAGATACGTCCCACCTCCCGGGCCAGGGCCTGCAGCTCCACATCGGTGAATTTCATGCGGGGGATGGTCACATTCACGCTGATGCGGCCGGCCACATCGCTGGTGGCACTGCATTCCAGGGGCTCCAGCCCCAGGGTGGAAAACAGATTGGCCACCTTGGCCTCCCGGCGGGGATCGGGCAGTCCCGCCTGACCCAGGCGGGAGGCCATCTGGGCCAGGGCGGAGGCCATGGCGCTGTACTGCTCGGTCAGAGCCCCCCGCAGCAGACTGGCCCGGGCCCGGGTCTGGCGCCGGCTGACCCACAGGCGGTAACCGTGGGTCACGGCGCTGCACAGGTCGCTGGGATGGATGCAGACACTCAGCTGCCCGGGCAGGTCTTCCAATTCCACACGCCCCCGGGCGTCCAATGCACCCCGCAGCTTGTACAGCCCGTCCACCGCGGTGGAATACCCCCGGATCCAGCAGCTGGACCGGCGCTCACACTGCTGGCAGACATGGCGGGCGGTGTATTCCACCACAAAGTCGTAGGTCTCCCCCTTGGGGGGCAGCTGCCGTTCACAGACCTCGTTCACCGTGTCCGCAATGTCCGAAAGGCTGTCGGCCACCCCGGCCAGCCGACGGGCGGCACTGCCCAGGGTCTGGCTTACCACCGGCGGTGCCGGGGGCGGAAAGATCCCCCGCAGCAGACTGGGCGGGCAGGCCAGAAATCCAAGCATGCCCGCACCGGCCGAAACACACAGCCACAGCGCCCCGGCAGGGGTGGGGGCGGCCAGGGCGCCCACCCCGCATCCCAGGGCAAAGATGCCGGCGCAGCGCCAGCGTTCCCCGGTGGCCAGCACCGCAGCGCCCAGGGTTCCCAGGGCCACCGCCAGGGCCGCGTAACTCAGGGTGGGGGACGCCGCCGTCACCGCCGCCGCCATGGCCACGGCCAGCACGGCGCTCTGTTCCAGGCTGCCCGCAAAAGCGGTACACAGCCCCGCCCCGGCGGCCAGCATCAGCCCGGGGGCAAAGCCGCCTCCCAGCAGGGGGGTCAGCCTCTGCGCGCAGACCGCCGCCATGGCCAGCCAGAGGCACAGCCCCCGGGGCTTGCTGTGGGGCAGGGCATGGATGGCCGCCCCGAACCCGGCCGCCAGCAGGGCGGTGGCCAGGACCTGGACCGTGTCTCCCGGGGCGGAGGGGCCCACGGCGCTCACGGTCAGCTGCTCTGTCAGCAGGGCGGCACAGCCGGCGGCAGAGCCCCATATGTATTGTTTCTTTCCCAGCTGGGCGGCCACGCACCGGCCGGTGACGGCGGCCACCAGGGCTCCGGCCAGTTTCAGCCCCAGGGTGAAGGGCTGAAAGGCCAGGGACCCGGCCAGCGCCCCCACCATGGCCGGCAGGGCGAACCCGGGCGGGCACCCCACCGTCAGTGCCAGCCCCAGGGGGGCGGTGCCATAGAGCTGGCCGGCCCCCAGCAGGCATCCGGCGCCCAGCGTCCCCAGCCGCCACAGCAGCGCGCCCGAAAGAAACCGGCTTTCCGGTGCGGCCTGCAGCGCTGGCGGGCTTTCGGACTCCCGGACCGGGGCCTGCGCCCCGGCGGGGGACGGTGATGCGGCCGGCACACGGGCCTTGTCTTTGGTAAAAATCGGCATGATAAAAACCCCTCCTCCTATGCGGTTGTGCCAGGAAGTATAGCCTGCTTGCCCCGCACTTTTTGCCGCAGGACAGCGAAAGCCCAAAACCAAACAAAAACCCGCCCGCCCCGCCCGAAAGAGCAGGCAAGAACGGCTTTGTCCTTGTGAAAAGGGGGAAAAGGGAATATACTGATAAGATACAATGAATGTCGAAAGGCGTACCGGGAGGTTCAGGGATGCAATATTATCAATGTACAGCACCGGATTGTGAATTCGTCACCATGCGGGAGGACCTGGAAGTCTGCCCCCGGTGCGGCAACGAAGGATTTGTCCCGGTGGAGGAATCCGATATCACCCCCCGGGGCTGGATGTACCTGTGCCGGGAAGCGGACCGGGCGGGAAACTGGAAACAGGCCTATGATTTCTGCGCCCGGGGTGCCGAAAAGGGCGACCCCGACTGCCTGTGCGAGCAGGGGCACCGGATGCTGTATGGCAAGGGCGGTCCCCGTGACCCGGAACAGGCGGCGGCCCTGTTTGAGCAGGCGGCGGCGCAGGACAGCGCCCACGGGCGGTTCCTGCTGGGGCTGTGCTATGAAAAGGGGGAAGGACGGCCCCAGAGCTGGGAAAACGCGGTGTTTCTGTACAAGCAGGCGGCGCAGCAGGGGTCTGCACCGGCGCAGTGCAATCTGGGCTGGTGTTATGAGTTCGGCAAAGGGGTGCCTGCGGACCAGAAATCTGCCGCTTACTGGTACGGCATGGCGGCACTGAAAAAGGAACCCCGGGCCCAGTGCTGTCTGGCGGTGTGCTACCGCGAGGGCATCGGGGTGGAAAAGGACATCCGCCGGACGGTACAGCTGTACCGGCTTGCGGCGGGAACAGGATATGCGCCGGCCCGTCTGGCTCTGGGCCAGTTGTACGAAAAGGGCCTGGGCGTGAAAAAAGACCCGCAGCGTGCGGTCCGGTACTATCACCAGGCGGCCGACAGCGGGCTGGACCGGGCGCAGCTTGCGCTGGGCCGCTGCTATGACAAGGGCATCGGTCTGCAGGAGGACCAGACCGCCGCCACCCGGTGGTATACCGCCGCCGCCGAGCGCGGCAATACCGAAGCGCAGGTCCTGATGGGGCTGCGGTGCCAGATGGGCAAGGGGACGGAACAGAATGACTGTGCGGCCATGTTCTGGTACCAGCGTGCAGCCGATCTGTCGGACCCTGTGGGGGAGTATTACTATGCGCGGTGCTGCCAGAAAGGCATCGGCACCGAGGCCAACCAGGCAGAAGCGGTGCGCTGGTATGCGGCCGCTGCCGAGCGCGGGGAACCCCGGGCGATGGCGGAACTGGGAAAATACTACGAGGATGGCATCGTTCTGCCCCGCAGACCCTTTCGGGCAGCCAAGCTCTATTCCCAGTCGGCCAAGGCGGGGAACCCCCGGGGCATGACCCTGTTGGGCTGGCTCTATGAGAACGGCATCGGCGTGCCCAAAAGCGTGTCCAAGGCCCTGGAACTGTACAACTGCGCGGCGGAAAAGAATTACGCGCCGGCGCAGTGCAGACTGGGCTGGTTCTATGAGAATGGCGAGGGGGTGGAGCAGGACTCCCGGCGGGCGGCGCGCCTGTACCGGGCGGCGGCGATGCAGGGCAGCAGCCAGGGGGCGTGCAATCTGGGGGTCTGTTACGAAAACGGCATCGGCCTGGAAGCCGACCCCAAAGAAGCGGTGCGCTGGTATCTTCTGGCCGCCCGGAAGGGGGATGCGCGGGCGCAGTGGTATCTGGGCCTCAACTATGAGGAGGGCATCGGTGTGCCGGCCGACCCGGCCCAGGCGGTGCATTGGTATACCATGGCGGCCGAACAGGGATATGCGCCGGCGCAGGAACGCCTGGGCTGGTGTTTTCTGGAAGGGCGGGGGACCGAGCCCTCGCTTCCGGATGCGCACCGCTGGTTCCGGGAGTCCGCCGCCCAGGACCTGACCGGGGCCCAGTACGGTCTGGGGTTGTGCCATGAGCGGGAGGAGGAGGGCCCGGAAGCCGTGGCCTGCTACCGCATTGCGGCGGACCAGGGGGATACGCGGGCCATGTATCGTCTGGCCCTGTGCATGGAACGGGGCTTCGGCGTCCAGAAGAATCCCCGGGCAGCCCTGCAATGGTTCCGGCAGGCCGCCCAGGAACAGCCGGAAGCCCGGTACAAGATGGGGCTGTATGCGGAAAAAGGCTGGGGCGGCGAGCCCCGCAGCCACATCCGGGCCAAGATCCTGTATCGCATGGCGGCGGACCAGGGCAGCGAGGAAGCCCGCAAGGCCCTGGAACGTCTGAATCGCCGCTGGATCTGACCCTTACGCCCAGGGGTGGGCCAGCCATTCCCCCAGGTAGATATAGGGCAGGGCATACCGGTCCCGCAAAAGTTCCTCCGCCCCGGAACTGGGGGCGCAGAGCCCCGGACACAGGGGCAGACGGACCGAGGCGGTGAACACCGGTCCCGCACCGAAGACCGCGGCCCCGCCGCCCTCGGCGGCCAGACGCTTCCACAGCGGGATGGTATCGGCGGGGGTCAGGGCGGCGGCTCCGCCCTGCACACACAGCAGAATGCCGCCCTTCCGGGGCAGGCAGCGCACCACCGCACGGCTGCCGCCGGTGCGCAGGGCGCCCCGCAGCGTGCACAGCACAGCCGCCTGCAGCAGCCTGCCGTGCACCGGCACGGGCAGTTCCCGCCCCGGCGGTACCATGGCATACAGCCATCCGCTGCGGCGGCGGACACTTCCCTGTACGGCGGTGCACAGGGCGTCCAGCACCGCCCCCGCGTCGGCGGGCCGGCGGGGCGGGGCGCCGCGGCAGAGCAGTTCCGCGGTGGTCAGCAGCCGCAGCCCGCTGAGCACAGGCAGCGGGTCCAGACCGCCCAGACGCCGTCCTGCGGCCTGCTCCGCCAGCCGTGCCCGGATCTCCCGGTTGGGCAGTTCCATGGTAGCGGCCTCCTTTCCCTGCAAGCAGTAACAGCGCTATTGTATGCAGAAAATCTTCCCGGTGCGCCCGGAAAATGCTGCCACACCGTTTTTTGGCACCCCGAAGCCCCGGATGCCGGTCCGGAAGCGGAACAGAAATGGACACAACGCTGAAAAAAGAGGCAAAAATTCCTCCTGATTTTGACCAAATAGCATGATTTTTCAAATTCGGTGTTAAAATAATAACAACAGACTTGCAGTTTTTGTGCAAATCGAGTACAATAGAAGCATACCGGAACGCGGTGATGTCACCGCATCAAGGTGGGGCGGACAAGCCGTCCCGAATCAATAAAATCTTGGGAGGATTTTACTATGGCTGTTAAAGTTGCTATCAATGGTTTTGGCCGCATCGGCCGCCTGGCCTTCCGTCAGATGTTCGAGGCTGAGGGCTACGAAGTCGTCGCCATCAACGACCTGACCAGCCCCGCTATGCTGGCTCACCTGCTGAAGTACGACACCGCTCAGGGCTCTTTCCTGGGCAAGATCGGTGAGAACAAGCACACCGTCGAAGCCGGCGAGGATTACATCGTCGTCGACGGCAAGAAGATCACCATCTACGCCATCAAGGACGCCAAGGATTGCCCCTGGGGCGAACTGGGCATCGATGTCGTGCTGGAGTGCACCGGTTTCTACACCTCCAAGGCCAAGAGCATGGCTCACATCGAAGCCGGCGCCAAGAAGGTCGTTATCTCCGCTCCTGCCGGCAACGACCTGAAGACCATCGTCTACTCTGTCAACGAGAAGACCCTGACCGCTGACGATCAGGTCATCTCCGCTGCTTCCTGCACCACCAACTGCCTGGCTCCCATGGCCGACACCCTGAACAAGACCTATCCCATCGTCTCCGGCATCATGACCACCGTTCATGCTTACACCGGCGACCAGATGATCCTGGACGGCCCGCAGCGCAAGGGCGACCT
>CALXHN010000081.1 GCA_944388105.1 uncultured Gemmiger sp.
GACAGAGGTTCGTCCAGCAGGAAGACCGCCGGGTTACGGACCATGGCGCGGCCCAGGGCAACACGCTGACGCTGACCGCCGGACAGAGCCTTCGGCTTACGGTCGAGCAGGTGTTCGATCTCCAGGATCTTGGCGGCTTCACGCACGCGCTTGTCGATCTCGTCCTTGGGCATCTTGCGCAGTTCCAGACCGAAAGCCATGTTCTTGTACACGGTCATGTGGGGGTACAGAGCGTAGTTCTGGAACACCATGGCGATGTCGCGGTCCTTCGGGGGAACGTCGTTGATCAGGCGCTCGCCGATGTACATCTCGCCCTTGGAAATTTCTTCCAGACCGGCGATCATACGCAGGGTGGTGGACTTGCCGCAGCCGGAAGGACCGACGAAGACGATGAACTCCTTGTCAGCGATTTCCAGGTTGAAATCCTTGACGGCGGTGACATTGCCGGGATAGATCTTGTAGATATGACGGCAGCTGATACTGGCCATGATGGTACCCTCCAAATGGTTTTTTATTGACGCCTTGCGGCGCCTGATTTTCTTGACAAACTTATGATATCAGCTTAGAATGGAAAAAGAAATAGCATTTTATTGATATAGGAGGCCAGAAATTGATATTTGACTGGACACGCTGCTGCCGCCCCTGCGAGACCCGGGAACTGCAGGGGGAAGACCCCCTGGTGCTGGACGGGGCGGGGCTGTGGACGGGGGTCCTTTCCAGCGGCGGCTGTACCCTGGAAGGCCCCGGCGCCGTGCAGACCACCGGCAGCTCGGGGGATATCCTGCTGGGGTTCGGCACCATCACCCTGTGGCCCCTCTCTCCCTGCCACCTGCTCTGCCTGCGCCTGGACGGGTCGGCGGTGACCGAATTCCTGCAGGGGCTGGCCGCGCCCCGCTTTGTGGACAGTGCCGCCTGTCCCACCGCCGCCGAACAGCTGGCCCGCCTGTGCAGCGCCCCCGCCCCGGAGGCCGGCGCCGCCCCGGACCCGGCCGTGGGCGCCGCGCCCTACGCCCTGCTGTGCGCCTTGGCCCACGCCGATGAGCCGCCCCGCCGCCTGTCGCCCCTGGTGGCGGAGGCGGTGGAGAGCATCCGCAACAATTATATGGCCCTGTATGGGGTGGAGGACCTGGCCCAGGCCCTGGGGGTGAGCAAGTGCCACCTGGTACGGGTGTTTTCGGCGGAGATGGGCATTTCTCCCGGGAAATACCTGACCCACACCCGCATCGAGGCGGCCAAGCTCCTGCTGCTGGACCGGGAGTACAACCTGGAAATGATCGCCAGCCTGTGCGGATTTTCCGGCGCCAACTATCTGTGCCGGGTTTTCCGGCGGGAGACCGGCACCAGCCCCGCCGCCTGGCGGGAGGCCGCCGCGCCCCATGCCGAGGTCAAGCGCCTGCCGCCCCGCCGCAATGAGATCTATGTGTGAATCCCCTGGGCAAAGGGGCAGCATCGTGCTACACTGAAAACCATAAGGAGGAATCAGCCCATGGACACGCTCAGATACATGCGGCGGCGGATCCTGTGTGCCCGGATCCCGGTCCTGCTGCTGACCCTGCTGCCGGCTTTGGGGCTGGCGGCGGCGGTGATGCCGGCACTGTGGCAGCTGGTGCAGGGACCGCGGGACCTGTACGCCATGACGCCGTCGGAGCTGGAAGGCGCCTATGCGGCGGCGGAGATCGACACCATCTGGGACTGGTACGCCGATACGGTGGTCACCGACGCCATCGGCGGGGAGACGGTCACCGCCCGGGAATATCTGGTGCCGCTGTCGGACGGCCGGACGTTCATCGGGGTGCAGGTGCCCGCCCGGATGATCCCGGCGGGGGACAGGGTGCTGGAACAGACCGGGCTGTGGCGCAGCAACCCCGCAGCCTACCTCTGGGACGGGTCCAGCCTCACGGTGCGGGGCGGGGTCCGGCCCATGGATGAGGAGACCCGGGAACTGTATTACCATTACCTGCAGCAGGTTTACGGGCTGTCCGGGGAGGAACTGGACAATTTCCTGCCGCTGGTGCTGGTCCAGGGCAAGGTCCGGGGGATGGACGGCGGCACCATCCTGCTGCTGGGGCTGGGGGCCATCGCCTTTTTTGCCCTGACGGGGGTGAACCTTTCCCGGGCCCTGCGGGACGCCCGCCTGCAGCAGATCACCGACTACTGCCGGAACCGCCCGTACCCGGAGGAACAGGTGCGCATCCTGGACGCGGTGGTCCATCTGGGCAAGGGGGAGAGGGGGCTGAGCGCCGAGGACGGATGGCTCATCAACCTGGAAGGCCCCCGCAGCTGGATGCTGCAGCATGAGGATGTGGCCTGGATCTATATCAGCCGGGTCAGACAGGTCCGCCATGGCTCCGCTTACCGGCTGCTGGTCTACAGCCGCAGCGAGCCGCCGGGACGCCGCTGCCACGAGATCTTTGTGCAAAGCGCGGAGGACGGACGGGAGCTCATCGACCAGCTTGTGCCGGTGCTGCCCGGGACCGTTTTCGGGTACAGCCCCGAACGGGAACAGGCCTACCGCCGGGACCCGGCCGGGTTCGGGCCGGTCTGCCGGCCGGGGGCCCCGCAGGAACCGTGAACAAAAAATGCCCTGCCGCTGATGCGGCAGGGCTTTTTTCATGGCAAAAATCTTATTTTCTGGCGTAGAAGTTGTGGTCCGGGGGCAAGGGCAGTCCCGCGCCGGCGGCATACCAGGCGCACACCAGCCCGGTGATGCCCCAAAGGCCCATGGCAAGGCCGGTGGCCAGATCGGCAAGGCCGGACCGGCCCCACCAGAACTCAAAGACAGCCTGGGGCAGTTCGTGGCAGGTGCACACCAGAAAGGCAATCATCCCCCCGGCAAACACCGCGTGGCCCACCGGCAGGCCCGGGGTCAGGAACACCCGCAGCACCATGGCCAGAAAGAGCAGGGCGGCGGCGCTGCTCAGCACCCGCAGGGTACTGCCCAGCCGCATCACCGAGGCAGGGGCGATGGCGAAGCGTTCCACCATCAGCCACAGGAAAAAGAGGGTCCCGGGCAGGGCGGTGAGGGCGCCGGGCAGCCGGCGGGTGGGGTCGGCCAGCGGGCCGAAGGCGCGCACCCCCCACAGCAGGGACCACAGGGCGCAGAGCAGGGCGGTCACGGTGCTGATGAGAAGCAGAGGGTCAAAGGCGGCGGCCAGTTCCGGCACCCCCAGCAGGGCACCGCATGCCAGCGCGGCGGTGAGCAGCAGCAGGCAGACGCCCAGGCCGGCGCAGGGCCCCAGCAGGGCCCGGGGCCGCCGGTTGACACGGCCCGCCGCCGCATAGCTGAGCACCACCCCCGCCGCCGGCACCGCAATGCGGGCCCAGAACGGGCCTTCGGTCACAAATCCGGTGGCCGGGTCTGTGCAGAAAGCCAGGTCTGCTATGCGCAGGGCCAGCGCCAGCAGGCAAAACCCCAGCATCAGGAAAAACGGCAGACGATGGGGGGAAGAGTTGGTTTGGGTCATGTAAGACGGCCTTTCCCGGCGGGGCATATCCGCCCCGGCCGATGAATATACTGGAAACAAGCGGGCGGGACAAGCCCGGTGCCGCAGCTGTGTTTCCTTATTGTAGCCTGCCGCGCCGCAAAATGCAAGTTGTCCCCGCCGGGAGGTGCCCTTGTGAAACAGACTTTCGTGTGTGCGGCGGTGCTGGCCGCAGTGGCGGGCGCGGCCCCCTTCCTGTGTCTGGCGCTGCCCCGGTCCCCGGCGTCAGTGCCGGCAGCGGTGTCCGCCACCGCCGAGACCGCCGCCCCCTCACAGCCGGAACCGGCTGCCACCTCCGCCCCGGAGGACCCCCTGCTCACCGATGCCCGGGAACCGGTCCTGCTGTACGATGGCGCGGCGGGCGGTACGGTGTCGGTAAGTCCGGTGGATTACATGGCGGGAGCCGCCGCCAGCGAGATGCCCCTGACCTGGCCGGATGACGCTCTTCTTGCCCAGATGGTGGCCAGCCACACCTATGCCCTGTACAGCCGGGACCACGGCGGCAGCGACACCGACGGCTGGCTGCAGGTGAACAGCGCCCTGGCCAGCGGCTGGACCGATGAGGCCGCCCTGCGCGCCCGGTGGGGGGAGGACTTTGCGGAAAACTGGGCCCGTCTCACCAAACTGGCCGAGCAGGCGGCGGATTCCCTGGTGCTGTATGAGGGAGCCCCCGCCCTGACCGCCTACCATGCCATCAGCAGCGGCCACACCGAGGACAGCCGCCAGGTATGGGGGGAAGCCCTGTCCTACCTGTGCGGGGTGGATTCGGCCTGGGACAAGTACAGTGACGAATACGAGGTCACCATCCAGTACAGCGATACCCAGTTCGCCGCAGCGGCGGCTTCCCTGGGACTGTCCCTGGACGGTGACCCCGAAGATTGGATCGGTGCCAGCCAGTGGGATAAGGCCGGCTATGTGCAGAGCATCGAGATCGGCGGCGTGTCCTGCGCGGGTACGGCGGTGCGCAGTGCTCTGGACCTGCGCAGCGCCTGCTTTGCCATTGCCTGGAGGAACGGACAGTTCGTCATCACCACCCGGGGCTACGGCCACGGGGTGGGCCTGAGCCAGTACGGCGCCAAAGCCATGGCCGAAGGCGGGGCGGACTGGCGCAAAATCCTGGAATACTATTTCCCGGGATGCACCGTGAGCTGACCTCAGGAAAGCTCGAACATGCCGTTGTACAGCTGGTAGTATTCCCCGTGCAGGGCCAGCAGCTCCTCGTGGCTGCCCCGCTCCACGATCCGCCCGTGTTCCAGCACCATGATGGCGTTGGCGTTGCGCACGGTGGACAGCCGGTGGGCAATGACAAAGACGGTGCGCCCCTCCATCAGCCGGTCCATCCCCTTTTCGATCAGGGCCTCGGTGCGGGTGTCGATGGAGGAGGTGGCTTCGTCCAGGATCAGCACCGGCGGGTCGGCCACGGCGGCCCGGGCAATGGCCAGCAGCTGCCGCTGCCCCTGGCTCAGGTTGGCCCCGTCCCCGGTGATCATGGTCTCGTAGCCGTGGGGCAGGCGGCGGATGAAGGAGTCGGCGTTGGCGATCTTCGCCGCCGCCTCGATCTCCTCTTGGGTGGCGTCCAGCTTGCCGAACCGGATGTTGTCCGCCACCGTGCCGGTGAACAGGTGGGTGTCCTGCAAGACCATGCCCAGGCTGTGGCGCAGGTCGTCCTTGCGGATGCGGCGCACGTCGATGCCGTCGTAGGTGATGCGGCCCTTGTTCACCTCATAGAACCGGTTGATCAGGTTGGTGATGGTGGTCTTGCCCGCGCCGGTGGAGCCCACAAAGGCGATCTTCTGCCCGGGCTTGGCGTACAGGTTCAGGTCTTCCAGGATGGTCTGCCCCGGCTCATACCCGAAGCTGACCTCCTCAAACCGCACATCCCCCCGCAGGGGAACCAGCGGCGCATCCGGGTGGGCGGAATCCCGCCAGGCCCAGCCGCTGCCGCCCTGGGGGCGCAGGTCCACCAGCTCCACCGTGCCTTCGTCGATCTCCGGCTTTTCGTTCATGGCGCTGAAGATGCGCTCCGCACCGGCCATGGCGGCCAGCAGCAGGTTGCTCTGCTGGGTCAGCTGATTGATGGGCATGCTGGACTGGCGCACGAACACCAGATAGCTGGCCAGACTGCCCAGGTCGGTGCGGCCCAGCATGACCAGGATGCCGCCCACCACCGTGATGACCGCATAGTTCAGGTAGGCGATGCTGACCACCGCCGGGACCATGGTGCCCGCATAGGTCTGGGCGCCGGTGCCGGCGGCCCGCAGTTTTTCATTGCGGCGGATGAAGCCGTCCAGATTGGCCTGCTCGTGGTTGAACACCTTGACCACCTTCTGGCCGGTGACCATCTCCTCGATGTAGGCGTCCAGCTCGCCCAGGCTGGCCTGCTGCTGGCTGAAATACTGGCGGCTGCGTTTTGTGCTGTACCGGATGTACAGGAACATGGCCCCGTACCCCACGATCACCAGCAGGGAAAGCTGCCAGCTGAGCACAAAGAGCAGGATCAGGGTGCCCGCCACCTGCACAAAGCTCTGGATGAGCATGGCAAAGCTGTTGTTCAGCGCATCCGAGAGGGTGTCCACGTCGTTGGTGAACAGGCTCATCAGGTTGCCCTTGCGCTGGGCGTCGAAGAAGGGCAGGGGCAGGGTCTGCAGATGGGCGAACAGGTCCCGGCGGATGTCGCTGAGGACCTTCTGGGCGGCCTGCACCATGATCTGGGTGTAGCCGAAGGTGGACAGGGCGCCCACGGCGTAGATGGCCGCGGCGATGCTTACCCCCGCCACCAGACCGGACAGGCTGCCGGTGTCAGTGATCTGGTTCACGATGGGCTTGATCATGTAGGTGCCCAGCAGGTTGGCGGCGGCGCTCATGGCCGCCAGGATGCCCACCAGCACCAGCAGCACCTTGTGCCGGCCCAGATACCGGCCGAACTGCTGCAAGGTGCGCCGCAGGTTCTGCGGGCGGCGTCCGTTAAAGGGCTTGGCCATGGCCGTCCCCTCCTTTCATCTGGGATGCATAGATCTCCTGATAGATTTCGTCCCGGGCCAGCAGGTCCTGGTGGGTGCCCACGGCGTGGATGGTGCCGTCTTTCAGGATCACGATCATGTCCGCCTCCATCACCGAGGTGATGCGCTGGGCAATGATGATCTTGGTCACGTCGGGCAGGGCGGTCAGGGCCTTGCGGATGCGGGCCTCGGTGGCGGTGTCCACCGCGCTGGTGGAGTCGTCAAAGATCAGCACCTTGGGATGCTTGAGCAGGGTGCGGGCGATGCACAGCCGCTGCTTCTGCCCGCCCGAAACGTTCACGCCCCCCTGGCCCAGGTCGGTGTCCAGTCCGGCGGGCATCCGCTCCAGGAACTCATCGGCGCAGGCCTGCCGGCAGGCGGTCCACAGGGCTTCGTCGTCGGCGTCGGGGTTGCCCCAGCGCAGATTGTCCCGGATGGTGCCGGAGAACAGCAGGTTTTTCTGCAGCACGATGCCCACCGCGTCCCGCAGGGCGGCCAGATCGTACCGGCGCACGTCCTGCCCGCCCACCAGCACGGTGCCCTGGGTGGCGTCGTACAGGCGGGGGATCAGCTGCACCAGGGTGGTCTTGGCCGACCCCGTGCCGCCGATGATGCCCACCGTGGCCCCGGCGGGGATGGTCAGGTCAATGTCCGACAAAGCGGGGCGGCCGGTGCCCTCGGCGTAGCGGAAGGTCACGTCCCGGAACTGGATGCGGCCGTCGGGCACGGTCATCAGGGGCGCTTCCGGCTCGTCCAGGGCGGGGCGCTCCTCCAGCACCTCCCGGATGCGGTGGGCGCTGGCCAGGGACCGGGTCAGCAGCAGAAAGACGTTGGAGATCATCATCACCGAGTTCATGACCTGCAGCACATAGCTCAGGAAGGCGGTGAGTTCGCCCACCGTCATGCTGCCCACCAGGATGAACCGGCCGCCGAACCACATGATGCAGACCACCGCCGTGTACATGACCACCTGGAACACCGGCTGGTTCAGCGCCGCGTGGCGGAAGGTGTCCACGCTGGCGCCGGTCAGTTCCCGGTTCACCCGGTCAAAGGCTTCGTCCTCGTGTTCGCCCCGCACAAAGGCCTTGATGGCCCGGATGGCGGTGAGGCTTTCCTGGATGCGGCCGTTCAGATGGTCCACGGCGGTCTGCTGGCGCACATACAGCGGTCCGATGCGGGTGACCAGAAAGGCCATGGCGATGCCCAGCACCGGGGCCGCCACAAAGAAGACCACCGACAGGGAGGGGTTGAGCAGAAAGGACATGCCCACCCCCATGAACAGCATGACCGGGCTGCGCACCAGCGGCCGCAGCCCGCTGGTGACGGCGTTCTGCATGACGGTCACATCGGTGGTCATGCGGGTCACCAGGGAGGAGGTGGAAAACCGGTCCAGGTTGGAAAAGTCGAATTCCTGCACCTTGCGGTACTCCGCCAGACGCAGCTCGGCCCCGAAGCCGTAGGCCGCCCGGGCGGCATACCGGGCGTACAGCAGCCCGGTGACCAGGGCCAGCAGGGCGCACAGCACCATCTTGCCGCCCTGGCCCAGCATGTAGGGCACGTCCCGGTTGGCCACCCCCACGTCCACCAGGCCGGTCATGAGCATGGGAATGCTCATCTCAAAGATGCACTCGATGAACACCAGCCCCACGGCGGCGGCTACCTGGCGGCGGCAGGGGCGCAGATAGGCAAAGATATATTTCAGATCCTTCATACAAGCACCCCTCCGTTCACAGCCTGCCGCCCACGTTGCGGTAGGCCCGTTCCAGAAAATCCCGCAGCAGGGCCTTCTCCTGCTTCGAAAAGCCGTCCAGCATCCGGTTCTCGAAGGAAAGGCAGCGCTCCTCCCAGGCCTGCAGGGCGGTGCGGCCCTTTTCGGTCAGATGGACCTCCCCGGTGCGGCGGTCGGCCTTGCTGGGGCGGCGCTCCAGCAGCCCCCCGCGCTCCATGCCGTCCAGCAGGCGGCAGATGGCGGCGGGGTCCACATCGCACCGGTCGGCCAGCTCCCGCTGGGAACAGGGCCCCTGGGCGGCCAGACACCGCAGCACCTTGGGCTGCCCGGTGGAAAGCCCCAGCTCTCCCAGGGCGGGGCGCAGGGCATTCTGCTGCCGGTGGGCGGTGCGGATGAGTAGGGTATGGATGGGATAGGACATAGACACACTCCCTTGCAGGTGATGCACCAGACCGTTGATGCATCACTAATTGATATATCAATGAATCGCGTCCCCATTATATGCCAGCCCTCCGGCAGAATCAAGACCCGGGCAGCAAAAAACCGCCGCAGCGTGCCAAGCGCTGCGGCGGCTTTTCAACAAATAGGGGGCATTCGGTGGAAAACTCAGCGGTATTTCCGGCCGCGGGGGATCAGCACCACCGCACCGATGATGCTGGCGGCGGCCAGCAGGCCGGCGCCCAGGGCCACCAGGGGCCAGCGGTGCACCGTCTTGGTGCCGGGGGCCGGTTTGGGGGCGGCGTCGTTCTGCGGGGCCTGGGGCTCGGCAGAAGTTTCCGGCGCCGCCGTGGGGGCCGGGGTCACGGTGGGTTCCGGTGTGGGGGAAGGCTCCGGCGTGGCGGTGGGTCTGGCCGTGGCTGCGGGGGCCTTGGTGGCGGCAGGCGCCTGGGTGGCCGCAGGCAGGGCGGGCAGGACCGGCGTGGGGGCCGGGGTGGCCGTCGGTTCCTCCTCCGAGTGGACGGTCACCACATTGCCCTGGGTGTCCGGGGCGGGCGCCTGGGT
>CALXHN010000082.1 GCA_944388105.1 uncultured Gemmiger sp.
TTGCGGGGACAGGACTTGAACCTGCGACCTCCGGGTTATGAGCCCGACGAGCTACCATCTGCTCTACCCCGCGATATTTTGTTGCGTCTCTTTCGAGATAGCTTAATCAATATACCATACGCACTAAGGTTTGTCAATAGTTTTTGCTAAAAAAAATGAAAAAGTTTTACGGTGGGCACTTCCACGGCCAAAAAGGCCGCTGCATGAGGCGTGATGGGGCTATTTTGCACACGGTGGAGACCGTCTTTTTTGAAATCCGGTTGGAAAAACAGATGCCGTCCTCTTGACATTACAATATTTGTAACGATATAATTTATGTAATGAAGGGGGCATACCAATGAACAAGGCAAATCAACACAGGGACACTTCCTGCAAGACCGATTCCAAAGTCAGCACAGAACGGACACAGGAGCCGGTTGTCCCGGATGCACCGGGTGCGGGGGCAAACGGACCGGCAACACCAGCCGAAGGCGGGAAAGGCTGCAAACCCCGCTTCCGGGATGACATGCTGGTTCTCAGCGATGAGAAGGACGTGTCCATCTTCATGCACCCGCTGCGTCAGCGCATGCTGGAGAAGATGATGATCCTGGCGGAGCCGGTGACCTCCAAGCGGCTGGCTGACGAACTGGGCATCGCGCCCAGCTCGGCCCGACACCATATGCTCAAGCTGGAATCCATCGGGGTGGTGGAAAAGGACCATCAGGAGCTGATCCACGGTATCCTGGCTACCTACTACCGCATGACCGACAAGTGCATCTCGCTGAATGTGTGCAACACCGGTCTGTGGGACCCCACCCGGCTTCTGCTGGAAGAAAATGCCCGACAGGTGCGGGAAGGTGCCTTGAAGATGATGAAGGACTGGCAGGAAAGCCCCAGCCAGGACTGGGACGATGCCTGGGGCCTGTTGGAGACCAACGGCGTCATCCATCTTACCCGGCAGGAGGCGCTGGAACTGCGGAACCTGATGGGAGATTACCTTCATAAGCACAGCCAACCGCGCCCGGGAACGGCGCCGATCCGGTTCGACGTGATTTCTTACCGGGCAGGGGAGGTAAAGGAAGATGACGGCAAACACTGACACTGCACCCCGCCGCCGGTTCAACCGGAATCTGTTTCTGGTCTGGCAGGGCATGGCTGAGTCCAAAATCGGAAGCGTACTGTATGCCATCGCCATCGGCATCTGGGTGTACGACAAAACCGATTCCGCCGCCTGGATGAGCATGACCACCGCCATCAGCTATTTCGGCAACATGCTGCTGCAGCCTCTGGGCGGGGTGCTGGCCGACCGGTTCAACCGCCGCAACCTGGCTGCCGGCAGTGATGCGGTCTGCGGTGTGACCATGCTGCTCTTGGGAGCGCTGGCTCTCGCAGGCAAGATGCAGGTCTGGCAGGTGCTGGTGGTGGCGGCCATCAGCTCGGTGTGCAGCGCGGTGCTGTATCCGGCCATGAACGCCCTGCTGCCCCAACTGGTGGAGCAGAATAACCTGATGCGGGCCTCTGCCCTGATGCAGAGCACCCAGTCGGCAATTCAGATGATCGGCAACGCAGCGGGGGGATTTCTGGTGGTGATCTTCGGCGTGCCGGGAATCATCCTGTTCAACGGGGCCACCTTTCTTTTTTCCTCCGCCACCGAATGGTTCATCCAGGTACCGGAGACCCCACATGGGCAAAAGACAGAACATCGCAGTTTTATCCGGGATTTCGCCGATGAATTTGCCTATCTGAAACAGCATCCCGGCCTGACCGGCATGATGGCGGCGGGAGCCGCGGTCAACCTGACCTGCGGCGGGTTTACCGGCATTGTGTATGCCTGGTGCCTGGATAAGGGCATGGACATTCCCCAGTACGGCCTGTTCCTGGGGGCGGAAAGCGCCGCCATGCTGGCGGCCACCGTCCTGATGGCCCTGGTGCCGCTCCCGCGCCGCCGTCGCTGGCATGTACTGGCTCTGGCCAATGTGGGGTACAATCTGCTGTACATCGGGGCCATGCTGGCGTCCGGGTTCCGGGCCTGTACTGTGCTGTACACAGGATTTGCCTTCTGCAATATGGTGGCCAATACGTTCATGTATCCGGCGGTGATGGAAGCCGTCGAGCCGGCCTACCATGGCCGGATCCTGGCCCTGTTCAATGCGGCCTGTGTGGGGACCACTGCCTTTTCCATGGTAGCGTACGGGCTGCTGGGAGACGCATTCGGGGTGATGCCGGTATCCCTGGCAGGCGGTGTGCTCACCCTGATCCCCGCGGTTCTGTTTGTATGCAATCCCACCCTGCGTGACCTTCTGACGCAGGAATGAAAAACACCTCTCTTTCGAATGAGAAAGAGAGGTGTTTTTGTGTGTGGATCCTTACATATGCAGCCGCTTGGCAAACTCAGACCACAGGGCCCGACCCTTGAAGATGACCAGCCCCAGAAAGGTGATGACACTCACAATCAGGCAGATGACCCAGGGCAGGGCGGCACGGGTGTGGCGGATGGTCAGCACGATGTAGGGCACCACGCCCACGCCGATGTTCAGCAGAAGGTAGATCAGACCGTTTTCGGTAAACTTCCGGTTGATAAAAGCAAACAGAAAATTCAGCACCAGGGTGGCGGTGCACAGGATGGGAATGACCAGGTCAATGGACACGTTGCCCCAGTCCAGGAACCAGTCACAGAACCACACCAGCAGGGAAGCCCCCACCAGAATCTGGAACAGCAGTTTGGGGGCATTGTGGCTGCCCATCATCAGGGCGCGCAGCAGAAGCAGCGCCGCTGCCACACAGGCCACCACCACCAGACTCCAATGCAGATGCAGTTCCTCCTGCAGCAGAAAGTCAATGGCGGCACAGACCACCACGCCGGCCAGCAGGAAGAAGGCGGCCAGTTTGAAAAAGAGAGGCAGCCGCCGTCCCGGCGGCGGTGCGGGCGGGAAGTAAGGGGTGTCCGGCTCATCGGCACCGGGCAAAGGACTCTGGCACAGGGGGCAGTACGAACCGCTGCCCACCTGGATATGACAATGAGGGCAGGTTTTCATGGGTTTTGCACCTCGCTCGCGTACAGCGTGACGGACAGTCCGGCGTCTGCCAGACTGCGGTAGAAGTTTTTCAGCACATTGGTGCTGCGGTAAGCCGAGGCGGTGCCCAGCACCAGATCATCCCCGTAAGAGCAGACGGTGGTGAAGAGGGAAGGGGTGCTGCAATAAGCGGCGAACCCGTGAATGTACGGCCCCAGGGCCTGCGGCACCGTGACCCGGCCCATGTTGGAGATGGTCAGGGTCACCTTGCGGGCTTCCACCCAGTTGCACAGGCCCACCACCCAGTTCTTGAAGAAGAGGGGGACCGGCCGCACACCGGGAATGCGTTCAAATCGTTCAAAACCGTCCATCTGGGCCTTGATGCGGTCATCCGAAAGGGCGTCCCGCAGCTTGGCGTCAAATTCTTTGGCCAGCTCGTCCAGCGTTTCCTCTCCGGTAAAGATGTGCGCCACCCGCACGGTGTTGAAAAAGTTGCGGGCGGTGTCAGAGGGAAAATAGTTGCGCAGATTCACCGGCAGACCCACGGCCATGGCGTGGCCCCGCTCCATGGAGGGCATCTCCCGCCAGGCGGCCAGCATCTGGGCCGCGGCCAGATAACTGGTCAGGCTCACGCCCAGGGCCCGGGACTTGGCCAGGACCTGCGAGGCGGACAGATGCCCTTCAAAGAACTGGGTCTGGTCCAGGGGCAGCCGCCGCCCGTGCAGCCGGCAGACCCGGCGTCTGGCGGCCGGGTCCGGGGCACCTTTGGACGCCCGACGGGCCGCGTAGAATTTGGAATAGGAATTCTGTTCCATGTCTGCGGCCGAAGCACCCTGGTCCCGGGCCACATCCGCCAGGGAATCGGGATGCTGCAGCTGCAGGTAGTTGTGCACCAGACATTTCAGAAACATCAGCCCGCCGTTTCCATCGGTCAGGGCATGAAGCATTTCCACGCTGATGCGGGCGCCATAGTAGGTCACCCGGTACAGCAGGGCGTTTTTCTGGTCCGGACCGTACAGCGCCGCGCAGGGCTGCTTGGTCTCCGGTTCAGGCACCGGCCGTTTGTCGGTGGCCTCAAAGTAATGCCAGAACAGGCCCCGGTGCAGGGTGACCTGAAAATTGGGCAATTCCCGGGCGGTGCGTTCCAGCGCCCGGGTCAGGACCTCCGGGTCCACCTCCTCGTTCAGGGTACAGCTGATGCGGAACACCCGCGGATCGCGCCGATTCATGGTGGCCAGGAACAATTTGGCCACGTTATCGACTTTATACCAGTTTTCCGGCACGGCAAAGCCCCCTTTCTGCGGTCAAAGCTGCCGTTGGATAAACCGTCCCACGCTGTCCATGGCCTGGGCGGCGCTGCGGATGGGCATCTGCTGGAACACATGCCAGCAGTCTTCGTACACTTCCAGTGTGCTGAACACATTCTGCTCCTGCATCTTCCGGTGCAGCTGTTCGGAGTCGGAGAAGAGGATCTCGTTGGTGCCCACCTGGATCAGGGTAGGGGGCAGGCCGCGCAGATCGGCAAACAGGGGCGAGAAGCAGGGCGATTCAAAATCGGTGCGGGTGCTGCAGTAAGCGGCGCGCACCGATTCGATATACTGCATGGTCAGCATGGGGTCCAGGGCCGCCCGCTCGGTGTGGCTGGCACCGGAGGCGGTCATGTCGGTCCAGGGGCTCATGAGGATCAGGGCCCGGGGCTGGCGGCGGCCCTGCTCCTTCAGCCGCAGGGCCAGTTCCAGCGCCAGGTTGCCCCCGGCGGAATCTCCCGCCACAATGATGTCCCGGGCACCGTAGCCCATATAGGCCAGATGATCCCACACCGCCAGGGCGTCGGTCAGGGCAGCGGGATAGGGGTGTTCGGGGGAAAGGCGGTACTCAAAGGAAAGCACGTCGCACCCGGCGGCCAGGGCCAGTTTGCTGGCCAGCACCCGGGCATAGCCCAGCTGGCCGCAGGTGTACCCGCCGCCGTGGCAGTACAGCACCACATGGCGCCGGTCGTGTCCGGCTTCAATGCTCACCCACTCTGCCGGTACCGGAACGGGGCCGCCCCGGATGGCCAGATAATCGTTGCGCAGTCCCAGGGTGGGGCTGACCAGGCGGCCGAACAGTTCCTGTCCGGCGCGCTGCCGTTCCAGGTCGTCCGGGTTGGTGGAGCCGGAGGAGGTGACGCTGTGCACGGCCTTGATGGCCCGCATCATGGGGGTCAGCTGGTCGGTCTCGGCAGGGCGCTTGCGCCGTGCGTGATGCAGCTTGCTCCGGTCCACCGAGAGCGGGCTGCGGGGATTCTTGGGCAGATCAGCCATAGGAAAAAGGTCCTTTCGGTATTCGTGAAAATAAACTCAGTCCGGCAGGGCAGCCAGCAGCCGCACCCACAGGGTACGCAGGAGCGGCGGATGGGCTGCCGGCATCCCGCACAGGCGCCACACCGCCTTGCGGTCGGGAAAAGCGCCCCGTCTGGCATACCGGCGGTAGAGCAGTTTCAGCTGCCGGTCCTTGCCGCTGCCGGGTAAATGCAGGATGCAGATGGGTACCAGACAATAATTGGTGGAAACAAAGTAATGCCGTGCGCCCAGCCAGTAGCGCCAGATGTAGGCATTGGCTGCCCGCACCGGTTCGCCGCTGCGCAGCGCCCGCCATGCCGCAATGCACAGGATGACCTCGTCGCCATCCCGGGGCAGCACATTCCGGGCCTGCATCTCCTCATAGATTTCCCGGCACAGCGCCAGAAATCCCCGCAGCCGGGAGGCGCTGCCCGCCACCAGCTCCCCGCCGAAATGGGTCAGAACATGGGGGGCGCTTTCGGGATACAAGGCATCGCAGCAGCTGCTGATGGCCGCCGCCATGGGCTGGCTGGCCGGATGGGGGACCTGGTACAGCAGAACGGCTTCCTCCGCTTCCCGCCACAGGTCGGTCAGGGGATACTGGGTATAGGTGTCGGTGTCCAGCATGGCACACCGGTCAAACGTCAGGTTGTTCAGTACCCAGTCCATGGCGCAAAGCTTATAAAAGGCCAGGGACCAGGGCAGGTCGGCCCCGAACCGGAAACGGTCAAAAGGGCATTGATATATGGTAACACCGGCCCGGGCCAGTTGTTGGTCGAAAGGAGCGGGCAGCGGGTCGTTGGTGATGAGGGCCACCTCGCAGTCCGGATTCTGCTGCTTGGCGCTGACCAGCGCCACCACGATGCAGCGGTAATAGACCTGACGGCCCCGGTTGGCGTCGGCGTTTTCCCGGAACCCGTCCAGGGTGGCAAATGCACTGAAAATCAGGTCCATGGCAGATCCTTTCCGGTCATGTATTATTATAGGTAAACGGGGCCCGGACATGCGCCGGACCATTCGGCTTCATTATACCCCGCGGGGCCATGGTTGTCCACCGCTCAGGTTTTGCTTACCAGCCCCAGGTCGTGCAGGATATCCGTCCGGGTCTCCAGAGCCAGGGTGCTGATGCGCCGGATGCGCTCCGCGGTCATGTACGGCGCCAGCCCGCTGATGGAAAAGGCGCTGTCCGCCCGACCGCCCGGTCCGGGAATGGCCAGAGCCACGCAGCGGATGCCCAGTTCGTTCTCTTCATCGTCAATGGCGTATCCGCAGTTGCGCACCGTCTGCAGCTGGCTGCGCAGCTGGTCCAGATCGGTGACAGTGCGGCCGGTCAGCTTCTGCAGGCGGCTGTGATGCCAGATCTGTTCCACCTCCGCGTCGGGCAGGGTGGCCAGGATGGCCTTGCCCACACCGGTGCAGTACAGCGGGCTGCGCAGTCCCACCCGGCTGGACATCCGCATGGGGCCGCTCTCGGTCTTATAAATGTAGACCACGTCCGCCCCGTCCCGGATGACCAGGTGCACCGCCTCCGCCGTGCGCTGGGACAGCCGCTCCAGATGCAGCTTGGCCACGCTCATGATGTCCATGCTGTTGACGATGCCGGAGGAGATCTCGAACATTTTCAGGGTCAGCCGGTATTTGCCTGTCTGGGCATCCTGTACCGCGTACCCCAGGCTGACCAGACTGCCCAGCAGCCGGTGTGCGGTGCTTTTGGCCAGATGCGCCTCGGTGGCCAGGTTCTGCAGCCCTGCCCCGGCGGGGTGGGCAGCCAGTACCTCGATGAGTTCAAAAATGCGGGAAACGCTCTGTACGCCCCCGCGGTCGGTTTCTTTTTCCGGTGTCTGCGGCATCCTGTGCCTCCTGCATGCAAAATTTACAAAAAGTTCATAATTTGAAGGGGAACAGCCTGCGATCCGAAAGTGCAGGACTCCTGTTCCACAATATGGAACCAAGTATAGCAGGAACGACCCGATTTCGCAAGAGGCATGCCGAATGATGGAACGCAAGCAAAAACCACAAAAAGCAGCTGCGAACCACTGGCAATTTGGCCCGATTGACGCGGGGAAGGGGAATTTGTATAATAAAAATCAGCAAATTGCGGAACGGCGTTCCAACATATGGAACCCCCCGGACGCAAATTTGATACGGTAAAACCTCAGGAAATTTCATAACGAAGGAGAAATGTGCTATGAATCCGGTAGTGCAGCGCGTTTACGAAATCGGTATTATCCCTGTCATTGCTTTCAACAGTGTGGACGAGGCCGTGCCTCTGTGCAAGGCCCTGGTGGCCGGCGGTCTGCCGGCCGCGGAAGTCACTTTCCGCACCGCCTGCGCCGAAGAGTGCATCAAGAAGATCCACGACGAGGTGCCTGAAATGCTGCTGGGCGCCGGCACTGTCCTGACCGAGGATCAGGCTGACCGCGCCATGGCCGCGGGTGCCTCCTTCATCGTTGCCCCGGGCTTTGACCCCAACGTCACCAAGCACGTCATGGAAAAGGGCGGCCTGATGATGCCCGGTACTTCCACCCCCGGCGAGATGCAGCAGGCCATGAACCTGGGCTGCGAGGCCATCAAGTTCTTCCCGGCCGAAGCCAACGGCGGCGTCAACATGCTGAAGAACATCGGCGGCGCCCTGAAGACTGCCAAGTGGATGTGCACCGGCGGCATCAACGCCAAGAACGTCAACGAGTACCTGGCCAATGACCAGATCTTTGCCGTGGGCGGCACCTGGATGTGCAAGAGCGACAAGATCAAGGCCGGCGCCTGGGACGAGATCACTGCCATGTGCAAGGAAGCCGTCGATGTCATGCTGGGTCTGGAACTGGGCCACATCGGCATCAACTGCGCTGACGACACCGAAGCCGCCAAGACTGCCGAGACCCTGGGCGCTCTGCTGAGCATGGCTGTCAAGCCGGGCAACTCCAGCATCTTTGTGGGCAACAAGGAATTCGAGATCATGAAGAAGCCGGGCCGCGGCACCCATGGCCATATCGCCATCAAGACCAACAACGTGGACCGTGCCATCTATCACCTGGGCCTGCGTGGCGTCAAGTTCGATATGGATTCCAAGGTCGTCAAGAACGGCAAGACCACTGCCATCTACATGGCGGACGAAGTCGCCGGCTTTGCCATCCATCTGGTCCAGAAATAAGCCGGACCCCCTGAATCGGTACCCGAACTGAAAAAGTCTTTGATAAAAGGAGAAAATACCCATGAATGTCGTTACTTTTGGCGAACTGATGGTCCGTCTGCAGCCGTACAACTACGAGCGTTTTGTGCAGGCTGATCACCTGGAATTCACCTTCGGCGGCGGCGAGGCCAACGTTGCGGTCTCTCTGGCCAACTATGGCGCCCATGCCATCTACGTCACCAAGCTGCCCGCCCATGCCATTGGTCAGGCCGCTGTGAACAGCCTGCGCCGTTACGGCGTTGACACCACCAAGATCGTCCGCGGCGGCGATCGCGTGGGCATCTACTACAACGAGAAGGGCGCTTCTCAGCGCGGCTCCGTCTGCATCTATGATCGTGCCCATTCCGCTATCCAGGAAGCCACCACTGCCGATTTCGACTGGGATTCCATCTTCGAGGGCGTGGATTGGTTCCACTTCACCGGCATCACCCCGGCCCTGGGCCCCAATGTCGTGGACATCTGCCGCGAAGCCTGCAAGGCTGCCAAGGCTCATGGCGTCAAGATCAGCTGCGACCTGAACTACCGCGGCAAGCTGTGGACCCGTGAGGAAGCCCGCGCTGCCATGACCGACCTGTGCCAGTATGTGGACGTCTGCATCTCCAACGAGGAGGACGCCAAGGACGTGTTCGGCATCGAGGCCGAAGCCACCGACATCTACGCCGGCGAGATCAACCGCGAAGGCTACAAGAGCGTGGCCAAGCA
>CALXHN010000083.1 GCA_944388105.1 uncultured Gemmiger sp.
TCGGTGTTCAGCTGCACCGCCGGGATCTTCAGCGCCGCGATCTTCTCGGCGTCGATCTGCCCGGTGATGTCCCCCTCAATGACCCCGATGGCAAACTCTTCCCGCAGTTTGGCAATCAGGGCGGTGATCAGGCTGGTCTTGCCGGCACCCGGACTGCCCATGACGTTGATCAGACAAACCTTGTGGTCTTTCAGGGTGCGGCGCACCTCGGCGCTCACGTCCTCGTTCCATTCCATGACCTGATGCAGCACTTTGATCTCCATATTCAGTCTACCTCCAGACTTTCCACCATGAATTCCTTGCCCGAAAGCCGCTTCAGCCGCAGGCTGCCGCAGTAAGGGCAGGCAATGTGGGCGCGGTCGATCTCACCCTCCCGGCCGCAGTCCCGGCACAGCACCTTCAAAGGCACCGTGGTCACCTTGATTTTGGCTCCTTCGGCGGGGGTGCCTTTGGCCAGCACGTCCAGGTACATCTGCACACACTCCGGCACCACCCCGGAAAAAGGCCCCATCCGCAGGCGAATTTCCCGAATATGGGAAGCGTTCTGCTGGGCCGCGGCCTGCAGGGAGATGTCCAGGATGCTCTGGGTGATGGATAGTTCGTGCATGGCAAAACCCCCGTTTCCGAAAGGGACAGAAACTGTCAAAAAGGGCGGTGTTCCACCGCCGCACCATCTCATTGTAGCACCATCCGGCACAAAAATCCACAAAAGAGACGGACTTGTAAATCGGAAACAAGAGGACTATAATGATACTAATTTGTCAAAAAATCTGTATGATTGTCCGGGAATATTCCCCGAGGAGGTTGAAAATATGGCAATCATTCCAATTTTGATCGGGTGGCCTGCCCTGATGGCGCTGGTGATCCCCCTCCTGCGTGACCCCCGTGTGCGGGGGCGCGTGGTGTACGGGGGCGCCGCCGTTCTCATGGTGCTGGCCGCCTTTTTGCTGGGGGCATGGCTGCAGGGCGGCGGCGGGATCGTCAGCCTGTGCGGGTCGGTGCCCCTTATCGACCACCTGATGCTGGCCGGTGAGTTCGCCCTCATGATCCTCATCGTGGTGCTGAGCATCAAATACAAAAAGTACCCGGTGGTGCTGCTCTCGGTGGGGCAGACCGGGCTCATGGCCTGGTCGGAACTGACCTGCCCGGTGGAATCTCCCACCCACATCCAGCTGGACTGCCTGTCCATGCTGATGATCCTCATTGTGGCTTTGGTGGGCGGGCTCATCTGCATCTACGCCGTGGGCTACATGCAGGCCTACCACCAGCACCACAAGGACTACCAGGACCGCAGCGGGTTCTTCTTCTCCATGCTGTTCTTCTTCCTGGCGGCCATGATCGGCCTGGTCCTGTCCGAAAACCTCGTCTGGATGTACTTCTTCTGGGAGATCACCTCGGTCATCTCCTTCCTGCTCATCGGCTACACCCGCACCGAGGAAGCCATCAACAACAGCTTCCGCGCCCTGTGGATGAACCTGCTGGGCGGCTTCGGCTTTGCCATCGCCATTGTGGTGGCGGCCCACACCCTGCACACGGTGCAGCTGGGTGAACTGGTGGCGGCCAAGGCCACCATCCCGGTGGTGCTGCTGGCCATGGCCGGACTGACCAAGTCCGCCCAGCTGCCCTTCTCCAGCTGGCTGCTGGGCGCCATGGTGGCGCCCACCCCCTCCAGCGCCCTGCTGCACAGCGCCACCATGGTCAAGGCGGGCGTCTACCTGCTCATCCGGCTGGCCCCCGCCATGGCGGGCAACATGACCGGCATGACGGTGGCCTTCATCGGCGGCTTCACCTTCATTGCGGCCAGCATGATGGCCATTGCCCAGAACGACGGCAAGAAGGTGCTGGCCTTCTCCACCGTGTCCAACCTGGGCCTGATCGCGGCCTGCGCGGGCATCGGCGCCGAGGAGACCATCTGGGCTGCGGTGCTCCTGATGATCTTCCACTCGGTGAGCAAATCCATGCTCTTCCAGGCGGTGGGCTCCATCGAAAACTCCCTGGGTTCCCGGGATATTGAGGACATGCACGGCCTGCTGCTCCGCCTGCCCCGGCTGACCTACATCATGGGCATCGGCATTGCGGGCATGTACCTGGCGCCCTTCGGCATGCTGATCTCCAAGTGGGTGGCCCTGAAAGCCTTCGTGGATGCGGAAAACTACCTGCTGGTCATCTTTTTGGCCTACGGCAGCGCCACCACCATGCTCTACTGGACCAAGTGGCTGTGCAAGCTGGTGTCCTTGCACCACACCAAGGTGAAGGTCACCGACGCCACCCACCCGGACCAGTACCTGTCCATGTACATCCACGCGGCGGCCACCCTGGGGCTGTGCCTGCTGTTCCCCCTGGTGTCCTCCCGGGTGGTCACCCCCATCATCCAGGAACTGTACGGCACCGCCCATGAAGTGCTGTCCATGAGCGTGCTCACCACCATGGCCATCATGCTGGTCAGCGTGCTGTTCGTGCCCTCCCTGATGTTCCTGCTCACCCGGTCCACCCATCGCCATTATGTGCCCATCTACATGGGCGGCATCAATGAAGGGGACAACACCTACTTCACCAACAGCTTCGGGGAACCGGAACACCTGTATCTGAGCAACTGGTACCTGCGGTTTGAGTTCGGGCGCCGCCGCCTCATGCGGCCGGGTGTCATCATCTCTGCCGGGGTGCTCATCGTCATGCTCTGTGTGATCATAGGAGGTGCGGTATGATGCCGGTCATTTCTGTTTTGGGGTATCTGCTGCTGGCGCCCCTGGTGGGCGGCCTGCTGGACGGGCTGGACCGCCGCGTCAGCGCCCGGATGCAGGGCCGTCAGGGCCCGCCCATGCTGCAGCCCTTTTACGATATCAAAAAGCTGTTTTCCAAACAGATGATCGCGGTCAACAGCGTGCAGATGCTGCTCAACCTGAGCTATCTGGTCTTTCTGGCCGTGGCGGGGTCCATGCTCTTTGCGGGGGCGGACATCCTCATGTGCCTGTTCATCCTGTCCACCGCCGATATGTTCCTGGTCATGGCGGCCTCCAGCGATTCTTCCCCCTTCGCCACCCTGGGTGCCGGACGGGAGATGATCCAGATGATGGCCTACGAACCCCTGACCCTGCTCATGGCCGTGGGCTTCTATCTGGCCACCGGCAGCTTCCATGTGGGGAACATCATCCGCATGCCCCATAGCGCGGTGCTGGTCATGCCCGGTTTCTTGCTGGGCTTCATGTTCATCACCGCCATCAAGCTGCGCAAGTCGCCCTTTGATCTGTCCACCAGCCACCATGCCCACCAGGAGATGGTCAAGGGCATCACCACCGAGATGGCCGGCCCCACCCTGGCCGTGATGAACATTGCGGAATACTACGAGATGGTGCTCATGCTGGGCATCGTGGCGCTCTTCTTCCTCAACGAACACTGGTGGAGCTGGCCCATCGCCATTGTGGCCTGCCTGGTGGTGTTCCTGCTGGAAATCCTGTGGGACAACGTTTCCGCCCGGGTCAAGTGGCGCACCCTGCTGGACGGCTGCTGGGTGGTCACCCTGCTCACCGGCGGGCTCAACGGCTTGATCCTCATGCTGGTACGCTGAAAAAGGGGGCAATACAAAATGAAAAAACTGGCAAAGTCCCCCTGGCTGCTGCATTACGACGCCAGCAGCTGCAACGGGTGCGACATTGAGGTGCTGGCCTGCACCACACCCAAATACGATATTGAACGTTTCGGCATCATCAACACCGGCGACCCCTTCCAGGCGGATATCCTGCTCATCACCGGCGGCGTCAACGCCCAGTGCGAAAGCGTGGTCAAGCAGCTGTATGAGCAGATGCCCAACCCCAAGGTGGTGGTGGCCGTGGGTATCTGTGCCTGCACCGGCGGGGTGTTCAAGGACTGCTACAACATCAAGGGCGGCATCGACACGGTGATCCCGGTGGATGTGTATGTACCCGGCTGCGCCGCGCGGCCCCAGGCCATCATTGACGGCGTGGTGAAAGCGCTGGAAATTCTGGAAGAAAAGCGCAGGAACTATCACGAAAACAAGGAGGAGGGCTGACAATGGAAGCTGCCAACACGATCGAGCCCATCACCATGGCCCGGTTCATGCCCCAGGTGATCCGCTTCAAGATGGACGGCTGGCGGGTGGTGCAGATCTGCGCCGCGCGCCTGCCCGACGGCTATGAACTGAGCTACTCCTTCGCCAAGGGGTATGATATGCGCACCCTGCGCCTGACCGTGGCCACCGAGGAATCGGTGCCCAGCATCACCCAGGTGTACCCCGGGGCCTTCCTGCAGGAAAACGAGGCCGCGGAGCTCTTCGGGGTGAAGGTGGAGAGCATCCAGGGCGATTATCACGACAAGCTGTACCGCATCGCGCGGCCCACGCCGTTCAAGGAAAAGGGGTAAGACTATGGCAAAACGAAGCATTGTGCCTTTCGGTCCCCAGCACCCCGTCCTGCCCGAACCCATCCATCTGGACCTGGTCCTGGAGGATGAGGTGGTGGTGGACGCGGTGCCCAGCATCGGCTTTGTCCACCGTGGACTGGAAAAACTGGTGGAGACCAAGGATTTCAAGGAATACGTCTACATTGCGGAGCGGGTCTGCGGCATCTGCAGCTTCGGCCACGGGCTGGGCTACTGCCAGACCCTGGAACAGATCATGAACGTGGAAGTGCCTCCCCGGGCGCGGTATCTGCGCACCATCTGGATGGAGATGAGCCGGGTGCACTCCCATCTTTTGTGGCTGGGCCTGCTGGCCGACGCCATGGGCTTTGAGAGCCTGTTCATGGAAAGCTGGAAACTGCGGGAAAAGATCCTGGATATGTTCGACGCCACCACCGGCGGCCGGGTCATCTTCTCGGTGAACTGCATCGGCGGGGTGCTCAAGGACATGGACGAGACCATGCTCAAGAACATCGTGGACACCTGCAACGAGATGGAAAAAGAGCTCAAGCCCATCGCGGACGCCTTCCTGCGGGACTACACCACCGGCTCCCGCCTGCGGGGCCTGGGGGTGCTGACCCCCGAACAGGCCACCCTCATGGGGGCGGTGGGACCCATGCTGCGGGCCAGCGGCATCGCCTACGACGCCCGCAAGCTGGGGTACGCCGCCTACGATGAGCTGGACCTGGAACCCATCACCTCCAACGATGGCGACTCCTACGCCCGGTGCGAGGTGCGCATCAGGGAGATCAGCCAGTCCTTCGACCTCATCCGGCAGGCGGCGGCCAGGATCCCTGCCGGCCCCATCGCCGTGCCGGTGAAGGGCTTCCCCAAGGGCGAGTACTTCACCCGCATCGAGCAGCCCCGGGGCGAGGCCATCTACTACGTCAAGGCCAACGGCACCAAGTTCATCGACCGGTTCCGCCTGCGCACCCCCACCACCAGCAACATTCCGCCCATGCTGAACATGCTCAAGGGCTGCCAGCTGGCGGATGTGCCCCTGCTGATCCTGACCATTGACCCCTGCATCAGCTGTACCGAGAGGTGAGACCAAGATGAGTTCATTGAAACTTATGCCCTTTGCGGGCACGGCGCTGCGCAACCTCTTCCGCAAACCGGTGACCACCAGTTATCCCTTTGCCCCGGCCCAGTACCCGGAGCGGATGCGCGGGCATATCGAGATCGACATTGAATCCTGCATCAGCTGCGGCATGTGTGCCCGCAGCTGCCCGCCCGGGGCCCTGACGGTGGACCGGGCCGCCGGCACCTGGACCATCCAGCGGTTCGACTGTGTCCAGTGCGGCAACTGCGTCAACGTCTGCCCCAAAAAGTGCCTGAAGATGGCTCCGGGCTACACCACCCCGGACACCACCCGCCACAGCGACACCTACACCCGCACCACCCCGCTGCCCAAACCGGCACCCCGTCCGGCAGCCAAGCCCGCCGCCCCGGCTGCCCAGGCAGCCCCCGCCGCCGCGCCCCAGACCCCGGCGGCAAAAACCGAGTAAAGAACCTTTGGCCGCACCCTGCGGGGTGCGGCTTTTTGCTTGGCCCCGTATTGTAGGAACAGGGGCTTTGTGCTACAATAAACTGGATTATAAGAGAAATTCCGTATTCTGCGGATTTGTGGGAAAGAAGCCAGGAGGCAAAGAGAAACAATGACATTGAAGGAACTTGCGATCGGCAAAGCCGCCACCATCGTGACGGTGGGCGGGGAGGGTGCTTTGCGCCAGCATCTGCTGGACATGGGCCTGATCCCCGGGGCCCGGGTCAGCATGGTGAAGTTTGCGCCCATGGGGGACCCTGTGGAGGTGCGCATCAACAGCTATGAGCTGACCCTGCGGCTGGCCGACGCCGAAAAGATCGAGATCAAGGACGTGGCCGACGCCGAAAAGGCCGCCGCGGCGGTGCGCCGCCGGGGTGTGCCGCTGCCCCACCCCGGCCTGGGCGAGAGCGGCAAATACCACAGCAAGGCGGACGAGAACCCCCTGCCGGAAGGCACGGTGCTCACCTTTGCCCTGGCGGGCAACCAGAACTGCGGCAAGACCACCCTGTTCAACCAGCTCACCGGTTCCAACCAGCATGTGGGCAACTTCCCCGGCGTCACGGTGGACCGCAAGGACGGCCCCATCCGCGGCCGTGCCAACACCAGCGTCACCGACCTGCCGGGCATCTACTCCATGTCCCCCTATTCCAGCGAGGAGATCGTCACCCGGAACTTCCTGCTCAATGAGCATCCCCGGGGCATCATCAACATCGTGGATGCTACCAACATCGAGCGCAACCTCTACCTGACCATGCAGCTCATGGAACTGGACATCCCCATGGTGCTGGCCCTGAACATGATGGACGAGGTGCGGGAGAACGGCGGCTCCATCCGGGTCAACGAGATGGAATCCGCCCTGGGCATCCCGGTGGTGCCCATCTCCGCCGCCAAGAACGAGGGCATCGACGAGCTGGTCTCCCACGCGCTGCATGTGACCAAGTACCAGGAACGCCCCGGCCGCCAGGACTTCTGTGACGTGAACGACCACGGCGGCGCGGTGCACCGCTGCCTGCACAGCATCATGCACCTCATCGAGGACCACGCCCAGGCCGAAGGCATCCCCCTGCGGTTCGCCGCCACCAAGATCGCCGAGGGCGACCAGCTGATCCTGGACCAGCTGAAACTCACCGACAACGAAAAGCAGATGCTGGAATCCATCATCCGCCAGATGGAGGACGAGCGCGGCCTGGACCGGGCTGCCGCCATCGCGGACATGCGGTTCACCTTCATTGAAAAGGTCTGCGCCGGCACGGTGGTCAAACCCCACGAGAGCAAGGAACACCTGCGCAGCGTGCAGATGGACAAGATCCTCACCGGCCGCTACACCGCCATTCCCTGCTTCATCGGCATCATGGCCCTGGTCTTCTTCCTTACCTTCAACGTGATCGGCGCGGCCCTCTCCGCCGTGCTGGACTGGGGCATCACCGCCCTGACAAACGCGGTGGACGCGGGCATGACCGCCCTGCACGTCAACGAGGTGCTCCACTCCCTTGTTATTGACGGCATCTTCAACGGGGTGGGCAGCGTGCTCAGCTTCCTGCCCATCATCGTCACCCTGTTTTTCTTCCTGTCCCTTTTGGAGGACAGCGGCTACATGGCCCGTGTGGCCTTCGTCATGGACAAGCTGCTGCGCAAGATCGGCCTTTCCGGCCGCAGCATTGTGCCCATGCTCATCGGCTTCGGCTGCACCGTGCCCGGTGTGATGGCCAGCCGCACCCTGCCTTCCGAGCGGGACCGCAAGATGACCATCCTGCTCACCCCCTACATGAGCTGTTCGGCCAAGCTGCCCATTTACAGCTTCTTTGTGGCCACCTTCTTCCCCGGTATGGGCGGCCTGGTCATGTTCCTCATCTACTTCGGCGGCATCGCCATGGGCATCCTGGTGGCCATGCTGCTGCGGGGCACCCTCTTCCACGGCGAGGCGGTGCCCTTCGTCATGGAGCTGCCCAACTACCGCCTGCCCGGTGCCAAGAACGTGGGCCAGCTGCTGTGGGAAAAGGCCAAGGATTTCCTGCAGCGCGCCTTCACCGTGATCTTTGTGGCTACCATCATCATCTGGTTTCTGCAGACCTTTGACACCCATCTGGCCATCGTCTCCGACTCCCAGCAGAGCATCCTGGCAGTGATCGCCGGCTGGATTGCCCCCATCTTCGCGCCTCTGGGCTTCGGGGACTGGCGCATCTCCACCGCCCTCATCTCCGGCTTCATGGCCAAGGAGAGCGTGGTCTCCACCCTGTCGGTGCTCTTCGGCTCCACCGAACAGCTGCTGGCCGCCATCACCCCCCTGGCAGCCGCCAGCCTGCTGGCCTTCTGCCTGCTGTACACCCCCTGCGTGGCGGCCATTGCGGCCATCAAGCGGGAACTGGGCACCAAGTGGGCAGCCGCCGTGCTGGTGGGCCAGTGCGCCATCGCATGGCTGGTCGCCGGTGCGGTCCGCCTGATAGGCCTGCTCTTCGGGCTGGTGTGATAGACCCCGCATCCTGAACCCCAAAAGGACATCCGCTGCCGGCGGATGTCCTTTTTTGTTGCGGCAGCGTAAAAGTTACAGAAAAGAAACGATTCCAATCAGCATTTCCCGGATTCCCGCAATAACTGCACAAAAGGGGAGTCGGCTCCTTGGCAATTCATACAAAAATCATGAAAAAGTGGAAAATTCCCTTGCAAATTTGGACAATGCGCGCTATGATATGGACAGAAAGAGGTTGGAAACGTTACCAACCGACAAGGCAGAACGACAGGGGGCAACGGAACCCCTTCCCAACGAAATTTGCAAGGAGGACAACACCATGAAAGCCAAGAAACTTCTTTCTCTGGGCATCGCCTGCACCATGGCCGCCGGCCTGCTGGCCGGATGCGGCACTTCGTCCGGCAGCAGCGGCTCCGCCGCCACCGGCGATACCGGCGCTTCCGCCGCCGCCACCGACGGTGCTTCCGGCAAGGTCTATTACCTGAACTTCAAGCCGGAGCAGGACCAGCAGTGGCAGGACCTGGCCGCCGTCTACACCGAGCAGACCGGCGTGCCGGTCACGGTGGTCACCGCCGCTTCCGGTGAGTACGAGACCACCCTGATGAGCGAGATGGCCAAGAGCGACGCGCCCACCCTGTTCCAGGTCAATGGCCCCATCGGTCTGGCCAACTGGAAGGACTACTGCTACGACCTGACCGGCACCCCCATCCTCGGGGAGCTGACCAGCGACACCTACGC
>CALXHN010000084.1 GCA_944388105.1 uncultured Gemmiger sp.
CGATACCGAGTTTCATATTACGATTCGCTCCTTTGGCGTACTGCTGCATTTTATACCAGTGTTTATTATACACATCCCGGAGCCAACAGGCAAGGGGCGGCAGGCAGCAAAAAGCGGCAGGGTCTGTTCCCTGCCGCTTCTGTGTGCTGATAAAGGGCTTCACATCATGTCGTCGTCCCCGTCGCCCTCGTCGGTCATGAATTCCCGGCTGCTCACCCGCTTGGCCTGACGCTCCTCCTCGATCATGTTGGAGAGGGTCTCCTTCACATCGGCAGAGTGCGGGATCCAGCGGATGTCGAATTCCGGGGTGGATTTGTCCGCCGAGCAGCAGTGGATGGTGCCCAGCCCGAACAGACGCTCCCACAAAGAGCGGTTCAGGGTCACATCCATGATGCGGTACAGGCGGATTTCCTCCTCCTTTGTGTTGAGGATGCCGCTGCGGATGAGCAGCTTTTCCTTGGTGAGGTGATAGGTGGTGAAGGTGAAGGGCAGACCGAAGATGATGCGCTTGCGGTCTTCCCATACATACGAACCGGCCATGGGCAACGCTCCTTTCCTGCAGAGGGCGGGATTTTTCTTCAGTATACCATATACGGGGCCGCCGGGGAAGAGCGGGAAAAATCTTTGCCTGTTTCTTTGCCCAAAAAAGGGAAAATGTACGGTTTCTTCTTTATTTTTCAACATTTGCCCCGTATAATAAGAGAAATACCATCTATTGGAGGGAAATTCCGGAATGGCGAACGAAAAAATCCTCGTCGTGGACGACGACAAAAATATCTGTGAACTGCTGCGGCTGTATCTGGTCAAGGAGGGCTTTGCGGTGACGCTGGCCTACGACGGCAAGACCGCTCTGCAGGAATTTGACAAGCTGCACCCGGACATGGTGCTGCTGGACGTGATGATGCCGGATATGGACGGCTGGGAAGTCTGCCGCCGCATCCGCCAGAACCACAAGACCCCCATCATCATGCTCACCGCCAAGGGCGAGACCTACGACAAGGTGCTGGGCCTGGAACTGGGCGCCGACGACTACATCGTCAAGCCCTTTGAGACCAAGGAGGTCACCGCCCGCATCAAGGCGGTGCTGCGCCGGTGTGCCGTGTCCAACGAGGAGGACAAGGGCGTGTACAGCTTTGACAACCTGCACCTGGACATGAACCGCTACGAGCTGAAGGTCAAGGGCAAGGTGGTGGACGCCCCGCCCAAGGAACTGGAACTGCTGGCCTGTCTGGCCGGACACCCCAACCGGGTGTACACCCGTGACCAGCTGCTGGACGAAGTCTGGGGCTTTGAGTATTACGGCGATTCCCGCACCATCGACGTACATGTGAAGCGTCTGCGGGAAAAGCTGGAGGGCGCTTCCGACCAGTGGTGCCTGAAGACCGTCTGGGGCGTGGGGTACAAGTTCGAGGTGAAAGAGTAAAGTGCATCGCAAAACCATCAGCCGCGAGCTGTTCACCAGCATTGCCCTGGTCCTGCTGCTGAGTCTGGCTCTGATGTGCGGCATCCAGAGTGCTTTGTCCATCGCCTACTTTTCCAACGAGCGGATGAGCGCTTTGACCAGCGTGCTGGACGGCGCCACCGCCCTGAGCCAGCGGTTTGCCGACCAGGGCAGCGATGTGACCCGGCCCATCACCGACGAGGCACTGAAGGAGAACATTGAGAGCGGATTTGAGCTCTTCCATACCTCCGCCGACGCGGTCATCTTCATCACCGACCCCACCGGCAAGGTCATCCTGCACACCGAGGCCGCCGACCTGACCGGGGCCAGCGTGCCCGCCGAGGTCCTGGACGTGCTGAACAGCGGGGTGGACTATTACAGCGAGGATACCCTGGACGGGGTGTTCAGCACCAAATACTACACCGCCGGACGGCTGATCGAAGGCCCCACCACCAACGCCTATCTGTTTGTGGCCACCTCCATGGACGCCCTGCACCAGTATGTGAGCGACCTTCTGAGCATCTTCCTCATGTCGGCGGTGGGCATCCTGATCTTTGCCAGCGCCATCTCCATCCTGTTTGCCCGCAAGATCAGCGCCCCCATCGAGCAGATCGGGGAGGCCGCCCGACAGCTGGGCAGCGGGGACTTCACCGCCCGGGCCCCGGTGGACGGGTGTGAGGAGCTGGCCGACTTTGCCACCACCTTCAACAACATGGCAGCCCGCCTGCAGACCATCGACAACGCCCGGGGCCAGTTCATGGGCAACATCGCCCACGAGCTGCGCACCCCCATGACCAGCATCAAGGGCTTCATCGACGGCATGCTGGACGGCACCATCCCCCAGGAAGAGTACAAGCATTATCTGGGCATCGTCTCCCAGGAGACCGGACGGCTGGCCCGCCTGGTGCAGAACATGCTGGACATCACCAAGCTGGAATCCGGGGAATACAAATTCCAGGCCCGCAACTGCAACATCTGGGACACCATCACCGACGTGGTGCTGTCCGACGAGAAGCGCATCGAGGACGGGCAGATCGACATCCAGGGGCTGGAACCGGCCAGGGAACCGGTCTACGCCGACCCGGACCTGATCCATCAGGTGGTGTACAATCTGGTGGACAACGCCATCAAGTTCACCCCGCCCCAGGGCATCATCCGGTTCTCGGTGAAACGGGACGGCGGCATGGTGGTGGTGGCGGTGGAGAACACCGGCGAAGGTATCTCTCCCGAAGCTTTGCCTTTTGTGTTTGAGCGTTTCTACAAGGAGGACCGCTCCCGGGGCCTGAACACCCGGGGCAGCGGCCTGGGCCTGCACATCTGCAAGGTGCTCATCAACCTGTCCGGCGGCCAGATCAAGGCCGAGAGCGAGCAGGGCAAATGGTGCCGGTTCACCTTCACCCTGCCCGTAGGCCACACCGAATAAAAGGAGGCACAACCTCATGGTTTTTGCTGAACAGACAGTCCCTCTGCGGGACGGCAGTTCCCTGACCCTGCGCAGCGCCGGCCCCCAGGACGCCGAAGCGGTGCTGGCCTATCTGGAAGGTACCACCGCCGAAACACCCTACCTTTTGCGGGAACCGGGGGAAAGCAGCTTTTCTCTCGGCCAGGAACAGCAGTTTCTGCAGGGGCGGCTGGATTCCCCCCGGGATCTGATGCTGCTGGGCTTTTATAAGGGCGAGCTGGCGGGCAGCTGCGCTCTGGTATCGGTGGGGCCTTTCCGGCGGCGGGTGGCCCACCGGTGCGAAGTTTCCATTGCCCTGTATCAGAAGTTCTGCGGCAAGGGCATCGGCACTGCCATGATGACCGCCCTGCTGGCGCAGGCAAAAGCTGCCGGGTATGAGCAGGCGGAACTGACGGTCATGGCCGAAAACCGGCCCGCCGTGGCTCTGTATGAACGGCTGGGCTTTGTGCGCTGCGGCACCCTGCCCCACAACATGAAATACGCCGACGGCCATTATGCCGATGCCTACTGGATGCAGAAATCCCTGTAACAACAACAAACCGCCCCGGGAGCCGCAAGGTTCCCGGGGCGGTTTTTGTCTGGAATGGTTCAGGCGCCGGCCAGCGGAGCCAGCAGCACCGCCGCCACATAGATGAGATAAATGGCAAAGCAGAGGGCTCCCTGCCAGCGGTAGAGCCGCTTTTTCAGCAGGGCGGGCAGCAGCAGGATCAGCCCCAGGGCCAGACAGGCCGGCATGTCGTACCGGCGGAACTGGGCGCCCACCGGCAGGTGCTGGCGATAGGTCAGGCTGCACACGGGCAGCACAAAGGTCAGGCTGAGGATGGCGCTGTTCAGCATCTGCATGGGCAGGGCGGCCGGGGGATGCACCCGGCAGCGCACCGCAAATTTTTTCCACACCGAACCGAAGGGATGGTGCAAAACTTCGGCCAGCAGGGGCAGGCTGAACCCGAAGGAGATGAGGGTGGCCGCCCACAGCGCCTGGATGGTACCGGTGAGATTGGCAAACACCGTAGCGCTGTACAGCAGCGCCCAGGCCCCCACCGTGAGCAGCGCGGCCCCAAAGAGCATGCCGGCCAGATTCTTCATGCTGTTGGTCAGGCTCATGGCCGGAAAGGCCATGGTCTGCATGGCGGGCACAGCGGCGCTGCGGGGCAGGCGGCGGGGGCCCACCCCGATGGGCTGCAGGTCCTCGTCATAGGCCAGACGGTACTGGTAGAGGATGCTTTCCAGCACAAACAGGACAAACAGGGCCATGAGCAGCCCTGCCCCCGTGTGGGTGAGCACGCCGTCCCCGGCAAAGAGTTCCAGCACCAGACAGGCAGCCAGCAGGATGCCGCATTTGCGGCAGAACTCCCCCCGGTCCACCGTGACCGACCGGCGCAGCAGGCACAGGGCCAGCACCAGCCCCAGGTCGGTGACGGCCCCCGCCAGGGCCACCCCCACCGCCATGGAGGTGATGGACAGCCCCGACGCCAGAAAGGCCAGCACCAGCTGGGGCAAAGCCACGCTGAGAGACGCCACCGTGCCGGACACCACCCACATGGGCAGCCCGCACAAGGCGCAGCACCAGGTGGCGCAGCGGCCCGCCAGCCGGCTGCCCACGGCGGTGAGCACCAGCCCCACGGCGTATACCCCCAGTGTCACAAGCAGAAACATGCGGCAACGACCTTTCCGGAAAAATCAGCGGACGGAAGGCAAAAAAGTCCCCGTAACCAAAAAGCAGCGCCCCTGCGGGCGCTGCCAGAAAGCGAACTTAATACGCAATGCCCCAGACGACCATGGTCTTGGCAGGCTTGCCGCAGACCGGGCAGACATCGGACAGATGCTCCTGGGCAAAGGGCATGCAGCGGCTGGACAGCCCCGCCTGCTCCTTCATGGCTTCCTCGCAGGCCAGATCGCCGCACCACATGGTCTTGACAAAGCCGGTCTTTTCGGCCACCTTGGCCTTGACCTCTTCCATGGTGGTGGCACTGACGGTGCGGGCTTCCCGGTTCTTCAGGGCACGGTCGTACAGGTCCTTGGCCAGTGCCTGAAGAGCGGCCGGAATGGCGGTCTCCAGGTCCTCGAACTTGACGAACTGCTTCTCGCGGGTGTCCCGGCGGACCAGCACGCACTGGCCCTGCTCGATGTCACGGGGACCCACTTCCAGGCGCAGGGGCACGCCCTTCATCTCCCACTGGGCAAACTTCCAGCCGGGAGCCTTGTCGGAATCATCCAGCTTCACGCGGGCGTACTTGCCGATGGACGCGGCCAGTTCCCGGGCCTTCTCGGTGACACCGGCCTTGTGGGCGGCCACCGGAACGATGACCACCTGCACCGGGGCGATGGCCGGGGGCAGGATCAGGCCGTCGTCATCGCCGTGGGTCATGATGATGGCGCCGATGAGGCGGCTGGAAGCGCCCCAGGACGTCTGGAAGGGATACTGCAGGGTGTTGTCCCGGCCGGTGAAGGTCACGTCATAGGCGCGGGAGAACTTGTCGCCAAAGTAATGGCTGGTGCCGCTCTGCAGCGCCTTGCCGTCCTTCATCATGGCTTCGATGGTGTAGGTGGCTTCGGCGCCAGCAAACTTTTCCTTGTCGGTCTTGCGGCCCTTGATCACCGGGATGCACAGGTCGTTCTCGCAGAAATCGGCGTAGCAGTTCAGCTGCTGCTCGGTCTCGGCCTCGGCTTCCTCGGCGGTCTCATGGATGGTGTGGCCTTCCTGCCACCAGAATTCGCGGGTGCGCAGGAAAGGACGGGTGGACTTTTCCCAGCGGACCACGCTGCACCACTGGTTGTACAGCATGGGCAGGTCACGGTAGCTCTGCAGCACATGGGCAAAGTGGTCACTGAACATGGTCTCACTGGTGGGACGCACGGCCAGCCGCTCTTCCAGGGGTTCGCTGCCGCCGGCAGTGACCCAGGCCACTTCGGGGGCAAAGCCGTTGACCAGCTCGCCCTCCTTCTTCAGCAGGCTTTCGGGGATCAGCATAGGCATGGCAACGTTCTCGTGGCCGGTGGCCTTGAAGCGGCTGTCCAGATTCTTCTGGATGTTCTCCCAGATGGCGTAGCCATAGGGGCGCAGCACCACAAACCCTTTCACACTGGAATATTCGACCAGTTCGGCCTTCGTGCAGATGTCGGTATACCACTGCGCAAAATCCACTTCCTGCGCGGTGATGGCTTCGACCATCTTTTTCTTATCGTTTGCCATTGCTTTTCCTCACACTTTCTACAATTTTCCGGGAGATTACAGACGTTCCTCCACATAGCTGACCACATCGCCCACGGTGTGGAAGTTCTCGATCTCCTCGTCGGGGATCTCCACGCCGAACTCGTCGGACAAGGTGGTGATCATGTCGATGACATCCAGGCTGTCGGCCCCAAAATCTTCCACGATATCGCTCTCGGGGGTGATCTTCTCAGGCTCCACATCCAGCTGGTCAGCCAGATACTCACGGATGCGTTCAAAAACTTCGGATTCCATTCTAAACTCTCCTTCATCTATGGTTGCCCACGCTGCGGGCAGAATGCAAGTCTTCATGTAATTTTATATCGTATCCCATGCGGGTTGTCAAGCGCCGCGGCAGTTTTTTTGGCCCGGTGGTTGTACGGCAGCCCCAAACGCGATATGATAGAGGGAGAGATTACACAGGAGGGCCTTTTATGCAACTGGATTTTACCAAAATGCACGGCTGCGGCAATGACTACATCTATCTGGACTGCCGGGAGACCGGCCTGCCGGAGCAGATCGCGGACTGGAGCCGCAAACTGTCCCGCCGGCATTTCTCCATCGGAGCGGACGGCATCATCTGCATCTGTCCGCCGGTACTGGCCGGAGGCGACGCCACCATGCGGATGTTCAACGCCGACGGCAGCGAGGGGCGCATGTGCGGCAACGGGGTGCGCTGTGTGGCGCAGTACCTGTATGAGCACGGCATGGCCAAGGATGTGATCGAGATCGATACCCTGATGGCCGGCCGCAAGACCCTGCGCCGTCTGGGGGACGGCATGTGGCAGGCGGACATGGGCCGGTTTGACGCCAGCCCGGACGCCCTGCCCGCCGTGGGCCTGGGGGCCGGGCCGCTGGTCCATGCCGACCTGGTGGCCGCCGGAAAGAGCTGGGACGTGGCCTGTGTGAGCATGGGCAATCCCCACTGCATCGTGGAGTGGCCGGATTTGGACACCCTGCCCACCGGCGCGGCACTGGCGGAGATCGGGCCGTCCTTTGAGAAGCACCCCGCCTTCCCCGAAGGCACCAACACCGAATTCGTGTATGTGCGGGACCCCCACCACCTGGTCATGCGGGTGTGGGAGCGGGGCAGCGGCGAGACCCTGGCCTGCGGTACCGGCGCCTGTGCCACCGTGGCCGCCATGGTCCTGCGGGGGGTATGTCCCCGGGGCGAGGCGGTGCAGGTGGAGCTGCTGGGCGGCACTTTGTCCATCACCATCGATGCCGACGACGCGGTGCAGATGGCAGGCCCCGCCGAGACCGCTTTTGTGGGCCGGGTGGAGGTCTGAGGCACTCCCCTTTCCGGAATGCAGACAAAAACAGAAGGTGCGGCTTCGTGCCCGGTTCACACCGGACGGGGCCGCACCTTATTTATATAGGGACAGAGGGACAGAAAAGCGCTTCAGTGGTGCTCCGCCAGATCCGCTTCCCGGATGGCGTCGTTTTCCTCCTTGTAGGCAGCCGCGGTCTCGTCGTCAATGACGTACACCGTCACCGGGATGACCGCACTGGTCACCGCCTCGTCGTAGGATTCATAGTACAGGTCCACAAAGGCGTGGCCGGCCATCATGGCGGTGCCGGTATCCGCCGCATAGGCGTAGCCGTACACGAACCGGCCGTCATCCGAAGTAATGTACAGAAGGGTCCCGTAGGGGATCACCGAGGGGTCCACGGCCACGGTGCCGTAGGTCAGCCGCTGGCCGGAAGCCCCCTTGGAAGTCAGGGAGGCCGAGTATCCGGTGGAGCGTTTGCCGGTATACACCGCAGAAACGCCCTCCGTGGGCACACCGTCCACCACCTCGGGGCCGTGGAAGATGGACACCGGCACCCCTTCGCCGTAGCACTTGATGACGGTGGGCTGCATTTCGGTCAGCGTCTGGCGGCCGATCTCCACCGTTTCGGTGCACTCGCCGTTCACCCAGATCTCCCGCCAGGTCACCTGGTCCAGGCCGTCCTGGCCCTCTTCCAGCACCGTTTCCTTGTCCTGATTGCGGTAGAACAGGCTGGTCTGGCGGTATTCGGTCTCGGTGGGGACGGCCTCCTCGGTGGTGTACTCCACGTACTCCACCCGCTGCAGGGTCACGCTGTCCCCCCGCTCCAGTTCCTCATCCAGGGCGGGTTCCACAATGTCGTGCTCCCCCACCGCAATGCCGGCTTCGGAGAGCAGTTCCCCCACCGTCTCATCGGTTGCCACCAGGTCGGTGGTGGCGCCGTCGGCGGTGACGGGCACCGTAAAGGCCCGCAGCACATGGATGCGGTCCCGGCCGTTGCTCTCCACAATCTCCAGCTCGTCCTCACTGCCGGGAGCAGTCAGTCCGGCCTGGTCCACCAGGGTGTTCACATCGGTGGCACAGGTGACGATGACGCCGCTCTGGCCATGGGTATCGCTGATTTCCACAATGCGCAGGCTGTCGCTGACAACGGCCAGGGACACGCCCAAAGAGACCGCTCCGCACAGCAGCACCGCCAGATGCGGGCCGGTGATCTCCATGCGGCGGCGGATATGTTCACGGGTTTTGACTGATAACATGGCAGCTCCTGTCTTTCAGGCTTCGGCATCCATTTCAGGAATGATGCCGGATGTTTACAACTTTTCCGGCGCATAAGAAAAGGCCGGCCGCGGGGGCCGGCACCCATTGCAGAGTCAGATGCCGCGGAAAAGCGCCGCTACAGTGTCCGCCGGATACGGCGTACCCGGCAACTGTTCCGGATTATTATACTTCACTTTGGGGCGCTTGTCCATACAAATACCAGTTTTTTCACCTATTATCGGGCTTTTGCACAGACTTCGACAGCCTTTTCGGGCAATTTTTGGTTTGCTTCCGCAGCAAAAGCGACAAAAA
>CALXHN010000085.1 GCA_944388105.1 uncultured Gemmiger sp.
GGCCGGTGGAGATCACCGCAATGTCGAACCCGTCGGTCAGGGTCTCGCCCTTGCCAATCTCAAAATGGTACTTTTCCGGGTCATGGAACACCGGGGTGGCCAGACGGGACAGGCGCAGGTACACGGGACCATTGAAGGCGTAAGCGGCCCTCACGGCGGCCTTGGCTTCCACGTCGTCGGCGGGGCAGATGACCGTCATGCCGGGAATGGCCCGCATGAGGGCAAAGTCCTCGCAGCACTGGTGGGAAGCGCCGTCCTCACCCACCGAAAGTCCGCCGTGGGTGGCGGCGATCTTCACGTTCAGGTGGGGGTAGCCGATGGAATTGCGCACCTGTTCCCAGGCACGGCCGGCGGCAAACATGGCAAAGCTGGAAACAAAGGGCACATAGCCGAAGGTGCTCATACCGGCGGCCACGCCCATCATGTTGGCCTCGGCAATACCGCAGTTGAAGAAGCGGGCGGGGTATGCCTTGGCAAAAACGGCCGTCTTGGTGGAAGCCGAAAGGTCGGCGTCAAACACGACCAGATCGTCGTGGCCGGCATCCGCCAGCTCGACCAGCGCCGCACCGTAGCTGTCACGGGTGGCGATCTTTTTTACTTCAGCCATTGTTCATACTCCTTCTCCAGCTGGTCGTGGGCAGCCTGCAGCTCCGCCATGGCGCGCTGGTATTCTTCGTCGTTGGGGCCCTTGCCGTGCCAGCCGACGGCATTCTCCATAAAGCTGACACCCATGCCCTTGGTGGTGTGCAGCAGCATGCAGGTGGGCTTGCCGCTGCCGTGGGACCGGTCAAACAGCACAAAGGCCTGTTCCAGGTCGTTGAAGGAGTTGCCGTTGCACACGATGGTGTTGAAGCCGAAGGCGTCCATCTTCTGGTCCAGGGGCTCGCTGTTCATGATGGCGCTGGTGGCGCCGTCGATCTGCAGCCCGTTCACATCGACCATGATGCACAGGTTGTCCAGCTTGTAGTGGGAGGCAAACATGAAAGCTTCCCAGCATTCGCCTTCTTCGATCTCGCCGTCGCCCATGATGGTGTAGACGTTGATGTCCTTGCCCTGGGCGCGGGCGGCCAGAGCCATGCCGCAGGCCGCCGAAACGCCCTGCCCCAGGCTGCCGGTGCTCATATCAACGCCGGGAACGGTGTTCATGTTGGGATGGCCTTCCAGATAGCTGCCGCAATGACGCAGGGTCCGCAGATCCTCCACCGGGAAAAATCCGCGTTCCGCCAGCGCCGAATACAGCCCCGGGGCCGCATGGCCCTTGGACAGCACGAACCGGTCACGGTTGGGGTCCTGGGGATTTTCGGGGTCGATCTGCATCTCCTTGAAGTACAGATAGGTCAGCGCATCCGCGGCCGAAAGGCTGCCGCCGGGATGCCCGCTCTTGGCGGCATGGGTCGCCTCAATGATGCCCATGCGCACGCGGGTTGCAGTCATCTTCAGCTGCAACATATCCTGTTTTAACATAAGTCGCGCTCCTCTTAACAGAAAGATCTCCCGGTCATACCGGGGAAGGTTTCCGAATCTGTTCCACCTTTATCTTATACCAAACCGTTTTGGCGCGCAATGCCTTTTTGGCTCTGCGGGTGAAAAAAACGCAAAAAAATGCCGGATCGCGGCACCAGAAAGCCACGGCTGATACGATAATTTTTAATTATAGCACAAATTCCCCCGGGGGAAAAGCCCCCCCTTGCCGGTGCGCTGGGGCAGCGCGGCCGGTTTTTGTGCTTTACTTTCGGTAAAAAATGCCGTACAATAACCTATAATAGGCCGACTGTCCGGCAGCCGGCCACATCATCGGGCGGGGCTTGCGCGCCGTACCGCCCGCAGGAAAAGCGAGGGTACAACAGTGTTCAAAATCGTGAAAAGACGCGAACTGAACCCCACGGTGACCGAGCTGGTCATCGAGGCACCGCTGATCGCCAAAAAGGCCAAGGCGGGGCAGTTCATCATCATCCGCGCCAAGGCGGACAGCGAGCGCATCCCGCTGACCATCGCGGGCTACGATCGTGAAGCGGGCACCGTCACCATCATCTTCCAGGTGGTGGGCGCCGGCACCATGGAACTCAACACCCTGCCCGAGGGCGGCTATGTCCACGATTTCGTGGGCCCCCTGGGCAAAGCCACCGAGATCGAAGGCCTCAAGAAGGTCTGCGTGGTGGGCGGCGGCGTGGGCTGCGCCATCGCCCTGCCCGTGGCCCAGGCCCTGCATGCCCAGGGCACCAAGGTCACCGGCATCGTGGGCTTCCGTGACAAGGACCTGGTCATCCTGGAAGACGAGTTCCGCGCCTGCTGCGACGAGCTCATCATCATGACCGACGACGGCTCCTACGGCCGCAAGGGCGTGGTCACCGTGCCCCTGGAAGAAAAGCTTTCCGGCGGCGAGACCTTCGACGAAGTCATCACCATCGGACCCCTGATCATGATGAAGTTTGTGGTCAAGACCACCAAGCCCCACAACGTCAAGACGGTCGTCTCCATGAACCCCATCATGGTGGACGGCACCGGCATGTGCGGCGGCTGCCGCCTGACCGTGGGCGGCCAGACCAAGTTCGCCTGCGTGGACGGGCCGGACTTTGACGGCTTTGAGGTGGATTTTGACGAGGCCATGCACCGCGGCACCATGTACAAGGACTTTGAGCGCCATGCCCGGGACGAGGCCTGCAACCTGTTCAAGAAGGAGGTCGAGTAAGATGCCCAACATGGACCCCAAAAAGTGCCCCATGCCCAGCCAGGACCCCAACGTCCGCAACAAGAACTTCAAGGAAGTGGCCCTGGGCTATACCGCCGAGATGGCCGTGAATGAGGCCAAGCGCTGCCTGCAGTGCAAGAACCATCCCTGCCGTTCCGGCTGCCCCGTGGACATCGACATCCCCGGTTTCATCGCCGAGGTGGCCAAGGGCGACTTTGAGGCCGCCTACCAGGTCATTGCCAGATCCAGCGCCCTGCCTGCCGTCTGCGGCCGCGTCTGCCCCCAGGAGAACCAGTGCGAAGGCAAGTGTGTCCGGGGCATCAAGAATGAGCCGGTGGGCATCGGCCGCCTGGAACGTTTCGTGGCCGACTGGCACCGGGAAAACGTGCATACCCCCGCCGTCAAGCCCGAACCCAACGGCCACAAGGTGGCGGTCATCGGCGCCGGTCCCTCCGGCCTGACCGCGGCCGGCGATCTGGCCAAGATGGGCTACAAGGTCACCATCTACGAGGCCCTGCATGTGGCCGGCGGCGTGCTGATGTACGGCATCCCCGAGTTCCGTCTGCCCAAGGACATCGTCCAGAAGGAAGTGGACGGCCTGAAGGACCTGGGCGTGGACATTGAGTGCAACATGGTCATCGGCAAGGTGCTGACCATCGACGAACTGCTCAACGAGTACGGCTATGAGGCCGTGTACATTGCTTCCGGCGCCGGTCTGCCCCGGTTCATGGGCGTCCCGGGCGAAAGCCTGAAGGGCGTCTACTCCGCCAACGAGTACCTGACCCGCGTCAATCTGATGAAGGCCTACCTGCCCGATTCCCACACCCCCATCAAGAAGTCCAAGGCGGTGGCCGTGGTGGGCGGCGGCAACGTGGCCATGGACGCCGCCCGCTGCGCCAAGCGCCTGGGCGCCGAGACCGTCTACATCGTCTACCGCCGCGGCATGGCCGAACTGCCCGCCCGTAAGGAGGAAGTGGAGCACGCCGAGGAGGAAGGCATCATCTTCAAGACCCTGACCAACCCGGTGGAAGTTCTCGGCGACGAGGACGGCTGGGTCAAGGGCATGACCTGCGTGGAGATGGAACTGGGTGAGCCGGATGCTTCCGGCCGCCGCCGCCCCATCGTCAAGGAGGGCAGCGAGTTCGAGCTGGACGTGGATACCATGATCATGGCCCTGGGCACCAGCCCCAACCCCCTGATCCGCTCCACCACCCCCGGCCTGGATGCCGACAAGCACGGCTGCATCATCACCAACGGCCCCGACGGGCTGACCAGCCGTCCCTTCGTGTATGCGGGCGGTGACGCCGTCACCGGCGCCGCTACCGTCATCCTGGCCATGGGCGCCGGCAAGGAGGCCGCCAAGGCCATCGACGAAGCCATCAAGGCCAAGAACCAGTAAGTGCGCATACCTGCCGCCAACCGGCGTATACTAACAGCAGGCCGCCGCGCCGCCGTCCGTTCCGGGCGCGGCGCGGCGGCTTTTTGCGCCCTTTTGCCAAGGAAAGGATTTTCTTTCGCCATGTATGACCGTTTCATCCAGTTCGTGATCCCCCGTATCGGCCAGGGGCTCATCGCCCTGGTTTTGTACCTGAATTTCCTCGCCCTGCCCTTTCTGCAGCCTCTGGCCGGACAGCCGGTGCTCTTCTTCGGCCTGCCCCTGGTCCTGCTGACCGCCCTGGTCTGGCTGGCCCGGGACCCCCTGGGGGTGGGGCTGGCCGCCGCCGCCCAGCTGTGCGGGGTGTACGCGGCGGGGGATCTGGTCACCCTGCTGGCCCATGCCCTGGACGGCCCGGTGTGGCAGGTCTGGCGGCTGGTATGGCAGGGGGGACTGCTGGCCTGGGCGGTCACGGTGGTGCTGCTCCTGTGGGGCTGGCGCAAGGCGGTGCGGCTGTGCACCACCTGCTACACCGTATCCACCAAAAAGCCCCTGCCCGGGGGCCGGCTGCGGGTGGTGCAGCTCAGTGACCTGCACCCCGGCACCGGCGCCATGAACCACACCCGCATCCCCGAACTGGAGGAGCGGGTGGCGGCCCTGCATCCGGATGTGCTGGTGCTCACCGGGGACATCTTTGACGAGTATACCTCCCGGCAGGACTTTGAGGCCTTCTGCGCCCTCTTTGGCCGGTGGGATCTGCCCGGGGGCAAATGGTTCGTGCCGGGAAACCATGATCTCTTCCACTACTGGCACACCCCCAGCTACACCCGGGCGGAACTGGAAGAGCGGTTCGCCGCCGCCGGGGTGACGATCCTGGAGGACGATTCCCGCCTCCTCTCCCTGCCGGACCGGCAGGGGGCGCCGGTGCGCATCACCGGCCGCAGGGACTGGCTGGATACCAAGGGCAGGCGTCTGGCCCCCGCCGAACTGCAGCCCGGCGGTCCGGACGGGGTGTTCACCCTCTGGCTGGACCATGAACCCCGGGAACTGCGGGATGCCGCCGACGCCGGGGCGGACCTGATCCTCAGCGGCCACACCCACGGCGGGCAGATCTGGCCCGCAGGACTGGTGGCCCGACTCTTCCGGTACAATGAGGTCAACTATGGCCGCAAACGCATCACCCCCACCTGCACCGCCGTGGTCAGCGGCGGCACCGGCACCTGGGGCTACAAACTGCGCACCGCCGGCCGCACCGAGATCGTCTGTGTGGACGTGACGCAGGAAATGTGATATTCTCTTATGGCGTCATATCCGTTGCGCAAGCAACCGAATACAGCCCACAATTTGGGTATACTAACAACGGATATCAAGATAAGGGAGAGTATATATATGAAGATCGTTTTTTACGGTACCCGCGATTACGACCGCCTGTACTTTGAACTGCTGGCCGCCGACCCGGACTACGGCTGCTCCATCCGTTTCCTGGCCGCCAACCTGGACGTGGACACCGCGCCCCTGGCCAAGGGCGGGGACGCAGCCTGCGCCTTTGTGAACAGCGACTGCTCCGCCCCCGTGCTGGAAGCCCTCCATGAAGCGGGCATCCGGCTGCTGCTCATGCGCTGCGCCGGGTACAACAACGTGGACCTGGCCGCCGCCAAGCGGCTGGGCATCACGGTGCTGCGGGTCCCCGGCTACAGCCCCGAGGCCGTGGCCGAACACGCCATGGCCCTGGCCCAGGCGGCCAACCGCCGCATCTGCAAGGCCTATATCAAGGTGCGCAACAACAACTTCGCCCTGGACGGCCTGCTGGGCTACAACCTCTACGGCTCCTGCGCGGGCATCATCGGCACCGGGCGCATCGGTGCGGCCATGGCCCGCATCTGCCACGGCTACGGCATGACCGTGCTGGCTTATGACCAGTACCACAACCCCGAGCTGGAAGGCATCGTGCGCTATGTGGAGCTGGACGAGCTGCTCCGCGCCGCCGACCTCATCAGCCTGCACTGCCCCCTGACCGCCGACACCCACCACCTCATCAACGCCGAGACCATCGCCAAGATGCGGGACAACGCCATCCTGGTCAACACCAGCCGGGGCGGCCTCATCGACACCAACGCCCTCATCGACGCCCTGCGCGCCCGCAAGTTCGCCGGCGTGGGTCTGGACGTGTACGAGGACGAGGACGGCCAGGTGTTCGAGGACTTCTCCGACGATGTGCTGCAGAACGAGGTGGTCCCGGTGCTGCTCAGCTTCCCCAATGTGGTGGTCACCAGCCACCAGGCCTTCTTCACCCGCACGGCGCTGCAGAGCATCGCCATCACCACCATGGAAAACGCCCGTGCTTTTGAGCGGGGCGAAAAACTGGTGAACGAAGTCCACGAGTAATCATACAACAAAAACAGCCCCTTCCCGCAGACAATACGGGAAGGGGCTGCATTTTGTTATTTACCAGATGCCGATGATGTGCTGCATGCCCAGGCTCACGCCGGTGATGGCCACCCAGCACACAAAGCCCATGACGATGGCCTTGCCGCCGGTGCGGACCATCTTGACCAGATCGGTGTTCAGGCCGATGGCCGCCATGGCCATGACGATGAAGAACTTGGACAGTTCCTTCAGCGGCTGGAACAGGGAAGCATCCACGCCCGCGGACACGCAGACGGTGGTGATGACCGAGGCCAGCAGGAAGAAGATGATGAAGAAGGGAAAGACCTTTTTCAGGGAGAAGCTGCCCTGCTGGGCTTCGCCGCTCTTGCGGGCCTTGGCGGCCCCCATGAGGGCCAGCACCAGGGTGATGGGGATGATGGCCAGGGTGCGGGTCAGCTTGACGATGGTGGCGCCTTCCAGGGCGTTGGCGCCGGGGTGCATCCCATCCCAGGAGGCCGCCGCGGCGGTGACGGAGGAGGTATCGTTGACGGCGGTGCCGGCAAACAGGGCAAAGCCCTCATTGCTCAGGCCCAGCTGGCCGCCCAGCCAGGGGAAGATCAGGGCTGCCAGCACGTTGAACAGGAAGATGACCGAAATGGACTGGGCGATCTCCTCATCATCCGCATGGACCACCGGGGCGGTGGCAGCAATGGCAGAGCCGCCGCAGATGGAGGACCCCACGCCGATGAGGGTGGAGGTGTTCCCCGGCAGATGCAGGACCTTCTGCAGCAGGAAGGCCACCACCAGGGAGGTGGTGATGGTGGACACGATGACCGGCAGGCTCTGGGCGCCCACCCGGGCGATCTCGGACAGGTTCAGCCCGAAGCCCAGCAGAATGACCGCGTACTGCAGGATCTTTTTGGAGGTGTAGGTGATGCCCGGTTGGGTCAGGGTCTTGTCCTTGTAGAACAGGGCAATGACCATGCCGATGAGGATGGCAAACACCGCGCCGCCGATGACGGGGAAGGCCTTGCCCAGCAGCCAGGACGGCACCGCAATGACCAGGCAGGCCGCAACGCCCGGAAGCAGTTTCTTCACGTTTTCCATAGGATGGTTCTCCTCCTGATATCGTTGGTTTTGTTTTCTCCGTGGACCAGTATATGGCATTTTCAGTATCATGTAAAATTATAATTCTTTATTTATATATAATTGCGTGTTATAATAAGGCCATCAACTGCGCCACCCTATCCGAACAGGAGGAATCCCCATGCTGGACCATAAGGTGGAGACTTTTCTGGCTTTGTGCCAGACCATGAATTATACCCGCGCCGCCGAACAGCTGCACATCACCCAGCCGGCAGTGTCCCAGCACATCCGCGCGCTGGAAGCGGAGTACGGTGCCCGTTTTTTTGCCTATGAGGGCAAGCAGCTCTCCCTGACCGAGGCAGGCACCCTGTTTCTGCGCACCGCTTCGGCGGCCCGCCATGACGACCTGCACCTGAAGGAACTGCTGCGGGCCCAGGCAGGGCGGCACACCCTGCATTTCGGGGCCACCCTGACCATCGGGGAGTACCTGATGCCCGGGCCGCTGTCCCGCCTGCTGCGCACCGACCCCGACCTGCGGCTGCGGATGGTGGTGAACAACACCGACGCCCTGCTGGCCATGCTGGACCGGGGGGAGATCGACTTTGCGGTGATCGAAGGCTTCTTTCCCCGGCAGGACTACGACGGTCTGGTCTTTGCCCGGGAGGAGATGTTCCCGGTGTGCGCCCCCGCCAACCCCCTGGCCGCCGGCACCCACGAATTGCGGGACCTGCTGGACGCCCATCTGCTGGTGCGGGAGGAGGGCTCCGGCACACGGGAGATGCTCCAGCGGGCACTGCAGGAGCGGGGCCTGTCTCTGGCGGATTTTCCCCATCTGGCGGAGCTGGGCAGCCTGAACGCCATCAAGGCCCTGGTGCTGGAAAACTGCGGCATCACCTTCTGTTACCGGTCGGTGGTGGCCAGAGAGCTGGCGGCGGGCACCCTTTGCCGGATCGACCTGCCGGATTTCACCCTGGCCCACGATTTCACCTTCCTGTGGCAGAAAAACAGTGTTTTTGCGCCCTATTACCGGGAAGTATTCACCAAGCTGCGGCCGTAAACCACAGAAGCCCGCCCGTTCCTGATAAGGAACGGGCGGGCTTTTGCGATGGTAAAGCAAAAAGAAAAAGCCGGACCAACTGTCCGGCTTTTGATGTGGTGCGCGGTACAGGACTCGAACCTGTGACCTCCTGCACGTCAAGCAGATGCTCTACCAGCTGAGCTAACCGCGCATGT
>CALXHN010000086.1 GCA_944388105.1 uncultured Gemmiger sp.
GCCCGCGTGTGGCCATCGGTCAGGGTGAGAAAACCGTCACCGAAATCATGCACCGGAAGCGGGCGGCAAGCGTTCAGGGTGGCCGGCGTGAGCCACGCCTGTACCGCCTGCAGCTTGGTACGGCTGACGTACAGCTGGCTGACATGCAGCTGTGCCGGTTGTATCCGGCGGACACCGTCAAACAGCTTTTCCATAAATGAAACCGCCCTTTCCTTTTTCCGTATAGTTTGCAAAAGAAAAACCCGAACGATAAATCGTTCGGGTTTTTGGTGGGAGCTGGTGGATTCGAACCACCGAAGCATTACGCAGCAGATTTACAGTCTGTCCCCATTGGCCACTCGGGAAAGCTCCCATCTATTCAGTTTCGCGCCGCTCGTTTGTGCTCACCTGTCAGCGCTCATTTATTATAGCAAAGGAATCTTGGAAATGCAAGCTTTTTTTGAAAAAAAGTTTGTCGATGTTTCGTTGTCTTCAAAATTTCTTTGAAAAAAGTTGATTTTTTATGGGTCGGAGCACTGTTTTTGACGGCAGAAAAGATATCCGGAACGGAGCTTTTGCCCGTCTTGCCGCCCGCCTCTCCGCAAAACGGTCCGATCAATACAAAAATCCCCGGTTTACGGAAGCCGGACCGTAAACCGGGGACCTGAAACAATTTTGTCAGCGCTCGATCTTCATGTGAGGATGGCGGGCGTTGTAGCTCTCCACAGACAGCTCCCAGGTGGTGTTGCCCTCGGCATCTTCTTCCACCCGGGTAAAGCCCATACCGGCATAGAAGTCCTTCACCATACCGTTCTTGGCTGTGGGGTAATAATAGCCCCGGATGGTCTTGAGACCACGGGCAGCGGCATCCGCCACCACGGCATCCATCATGGCATCTTCCATGCCGCGCTTGAGCACACGGCAGCTCATGAGCCACAGACGCAGGTGCAGGGTCTCCCCTTCCGCTTGTCCGGCCACCACCGTGACCACACCATTATCGCCGAACTTGTCCACCAGCTTGCCGTACAGACACAGCCAGGACGAATCATCGGCCATACCACGGATATCGTCCTCCGAGCAGCGCAGGGTGGTGAGATTGAACTGGTTCGACTTGTTGGTCAGCTGGGCGATACGCTGGATATACAGCGGTTCAAAGCCGCGGATGGTGGCCGTCATCTCCAGGCTGTCCAGATAAGCACCGTAATCCGCAAAGGCTGCCTGGGCACGGCGGCGCTCGGCGTTGGCATGGTAGAGTTCGGTCTTTTTCAGGTCCTCCCCCGAGAGGGTGGTGACCTCAAAGTAGCCGCCGTGGTCCAGGGTCTTGATGTAATTTTCGGCCCCGTCCAATACCGGCGTGGCCACACCGGGCACTTGGGCTGCCACAATGGCCCGCTCTGCCGGGTTGTCATCAGCAAAGACAAAGCTGTCCGCTCCCAGGTTGAGTTCGGCGGCAATGGCCTTGAGGTTCTGGTCCTTGGGGTCCCAGTTGGCCTTGATGGCCACGAAATCTTCCGGACGCAGCACCCCATCGGGATGGTTGAGTCCCGCCAGCGCATTTTCCTCGTCGTTCTTGGAATCCACCGCCAGCACAACACCGATGGACTTGAGCGCCTTGCAGTAGCTCTGGAATTCGGCATAGACCTGTCCCTCGGGCACTTCGGGTCCGACAGCAATGCCGTCCACCCCGTCATCCCCCACGACGCCGCCCCACAGGGTATTGTCCAGGTCCAGGACCAGGGCTTTCTTGTTGCGGCCATACAGGGACTTGATGATGTTGGCCAGACTGTTGGCCAGGGACGGGATGGCATCCAGACACATGGCATACTTGTACATGTGCCAGAAGAAAGCATCTCCCCAGGCGGTCAGGCCATAGTCCGAAGCCAGGTAGTCCAGGTCATTGATGTAAAAGTCCTCATGGGCCGCGGCATAGGCATAGAACTTCTGATTCAGGCGGGAAATGAAGTTGGTGCGTCCCCGCACATCCCACACATCCCGGTTGCCCATCAGGCGATAGTTGGGACGGTCGAAATTATTCTGAATGACCGGACAACTGAACTTCCGGGCCAGCGCCTGCCACATGGTCTCGAAGCGGGCGTACTCGGATTCCAGCATTTCATCCACCTGAACCGGAGTATCGGAAGTGGTGGGGAAATGTTCAATGTTGCGCCAGTTGGTATGAATATAGATCACATCCGGTTTGAATGCATCCAGTTCGGGGGTACCGAACATGGCATCCTGCCAGTACTGACCGTATTCGGATTGATAGAACTCGGCCTCGATGCCGTAATTCAGCAGAAACAGTCCCAGCTGATCGGCCACTTCGTTGGTGGTGGAACCGCCGAGGATGGCAATTTTCTTGTGCAGGGGGCTGGGGTTCTGGGCCAGCAGCTCCCGCCGGATGCGGCGCTTTTTGCGCAGCAGCTGTTCGGTATCAAGAGGATAATGGAAGCAGTCCATGACAGGCTCCTTTGCTTCGTTTTTCTGGGTAAGCAGCAATCAGCCCAGCTGTGCCAGGGCCTCTTCCAGAGCATGGGAGATCTGGTCCGGGCAGCTGGTGGGGCGAGGACCGCAGGTGGTGCCCTTCATGCGCTGAATGGCGTCCTCGGCCTTCATCCCCTGCAGCAGCTGGCAGATGCCTTTCAGGTTGCCATTGCAGCCGCCCATGACTTCCACCTTGCGGATGGTGTGGTCCTCGGCCAGATCGACACGGGTCAGCACCGAGCAGGTGCCCTTATTCTTGCGTTCGTAAATCATGATGGTATCTCCTTTGTCTTTCTTGCCGCTCAGCGCTTGCGGGCGCGAGCGACAGCTTCAATGCGGGCGATCTGATCGTCCGCAGTATAAAAGGCGCCCATCGGGCGCGGGTTGTTGGAATTCATGCCGTGGAAGTCGGTGCCGCCGGTGACGATCAGGTCGTTTTCCCGGGCCAGACGGGTCAGCTCCTCCTTGTCTTCCGGAGTGTTGCGGGGATGGTCGATCTCTACGCCATCCAGGCGGCCGGCTGCGATGAGTTCCCGGGCCAGAGGCATGCTCTTATACACACTGGGATGCGCCAGCACGGCCACGCCACGGCAGGTCTTGATCAGGTTCAGCACCGTGTCCACCGTCTCGTACTTGGGATTGTGCAGGATCTTGCCCCGCACCGGCCGCAGACCGAACAGCGAACGGTACACCGAATTGTACATCCCATCCGAAAGGCCGTACTGCCACAGCACCCGCATGACGTGCGCCTTGTACAAAGTACCGCTGTCCCGGGCAAATTCCAGCGCTTCCGCCGTCTTGAACTGCGGGCAGAGCTCTTCCAGTTCCCGGCAGCTCTGCATAACGGCGTTGTACCGGCGCTCGGACATAAGCTTGGAGAAGTCCTCCAGGGCCGCACAGTCATCAGGCCAGAAACACAGAATATGTACACGGTGCCCCCGCTCATAGTCGTATGCCGTAAGTTCGGTGGCCGGAATCAGGTGGACCCCTTCCACCACCGGATTGGCATAGGCATACCGCACGCTGCGGATGGCATCATGGTCAGACACGGCCAGATGGGTCATGCCGGCACATTTGGCCAGAAAAGGCAGCTTGGCCACCGGGGTGGATCCGTCGGAAAAGGTGGTATGTGTGTGAAGATCTCCTGGCATGGGGAGTGCTCCTTTCCGCTGTCTGGCAGCTCTTTTTATTATATACAGTTTTGTCAGATTTGAAAAGAGGGTCCCCGGAATCAGGATACAGCAAAAAGGGGCCGCCCCGCGAAGGGCAGCCCCGGATGATGAACAGGGAAATCAGGCCAGAATCGGCTTGATGGCTTCGGCCAGCTTGTCTTTCTGGGCCTGGGCTTCGGCCAGGTCCTTGCCGAGGGTGGTGAAGTAGGTCTTGATCTTCGGCTCGGTGCCGGAGGGACGGACCACCACGGTGGCGCCGCTTTCCAGCTTGTAGATCAGGACGTTGGCGGCAGGCAGGCCGGTCTCCTCGGGCTTCTCGTAGTCGGTGACCTTGACGACCTTGTCGCCGGCGAAGTCCGCGGGTGGGTTCTTGCGCAAGCCTTCCATGATGCCGGCCATCTTGTCCATGCCGGACAGGCCCGGGAACTCGAAGCTGTCCACCTTGTTCAGGTAACGGCCATACTGGGCATAGATGCGCTCCAGCTCCTCCTTGATGGAGGAGCCCTTGGCACGGTAGTACGCCGCCATCTCACAGATCAGCATGGAACCGATGATGGCGTCCTTATCGCGGACATAGGGACCGGCGAGGTAGCCGTAGCTTTCCTCAAAGCCGAAGATGAAGCGGTCAACCTGACCATCGGCTTCCAGCTTGGCGATCTGGTCGCCGATCCACTTGAAGCCGGTCAGGACGTTGCGGCACTCCACGCCATAATGGGCAGCCACGGCGTCCGCCAGCGGGGTGGACACGATGGACTTGCACATGACGGGGTCCTTGGGCATGGTGCCCTGCTCGATGCGGCCGGCACAGATGTAATCCAGCAGCAGAACGCCCACTTCGTTGCCGGAAAGCAGCTCATAGCTGCCGTCCTTGCACTTGACGGCAATGCCCACACGGTCGGCGTCGGGGTCGGTGGCCAGCATCAGGTCGGCACCGGACTTTTCGGCCAGTTCCAGACCCAGGCGCAGCGCCTCGAAGATTTCGGGGTTGGGATAGGGGCAGGTGGGGAAGTTGCCATCCGGGTCCTTCTGTTCGGGCACGATGGTGATATCCTTGATGCCGATCTCGTCCAGAACAGTGGTGACAGGCACCAGACCGGAACCGTTCAGCGGGCTGTACACCAGCTTCAGGCCGGCTGTCTTGCAGATGCCGGGACGGATGGAGCGAGCTTCGATGGCATCGTACAGCGCGCGGATGCAGTCATCCCCCACATACTCGATCATGCCCTTTTCCAGACCCTCGGCAAAGGGCATGGTCTTGGCACCGGTGAGGATGTCGGTCTTCTGGATCTCGGCATAGACGATGTCGGCGGCTTCATCGGTCATCTGGCAGCCGTCCGGGCCGTAGGCCTTGTAGCCGTTATACTTGGCAGGGTTATGGGAAGCGGTGACCATGATACCTGCGTTGCACTTATAGTACCGGGTAGCAAAGCTCAGGGCCGGAACGGGCATGAGGGCGCGGTAAATGCGCACATGGATGCCGTTGGCTGCCAGCACTTCGGCCGCCGCCTTGGCAAAGACATCGCTCTTGATTCGGCTGTCGTAGCTGATGGCCACAGTCTGGGTACCGCCCTGGGTCTTGACCCAGTTGGCCAGCCCCTGGGTGGCCTGCCGGACCACATAGACGTTCATCCGGTTGGTACCGGCACCGATCACGCCGCGCAGACCGGCCGTGCCGAATTTCAGGGCAACGGCAAAACGGTCCTGGATGGCAGCGTCGTCATCCTTGATGCTCTCCAGTTCCGGTTTCAGGTCGGCGTCATCGAGGTCGAAGGCCAGCCAGCGGTCAAACATTTCTTTATACATTTTGAACACCTGCGCTTTTCTTCCAATGATATATTTTGGGTAGTTTTGCTTAACTATCATAAATATACCAATCTGCACCGGTCTTGTCAATCGAATCTTGGCGCAATCACCCATTTTTTGCCCTGTCCGTCTGCATTTTTATGCTTTTTGCTTGCCCCATGCCGGAGAAAACGATATACTGATAAGCGAAACGAACACAGAGGAGGGGCGCGGATGTTTGCGCAGATCAACAGCCTGGGGGTGACCGGCCTGAGCGGTTATCCTGTGACGGTGGAGACCGACATTTCCGGCGGGCTGCCCGCCTTTGCACTCGTGGGACTGCCTGATTCCGCCGTCAAGGAGTGCAGCGAGCGGGTCCGCAGCGCCGTGAAGAATCTGCACTACCCCTGGCCTGCCAGCCACATCACCGTCAACCTGGCCCCCGCCGACGTGCGCAAGACCGGTTCCCTGTACGATCTGCCGGTGTTTCTGGGCATTCTGACCGCCCAAGGGCAATTGCCCGCTCCGGCCCCGCACCAGGCTTTTCTGGGGGAGCTGGGTCTGGACGGCGCCCTGCGGCCCATCCCCGGGGTGTTGCCCATGTCTCTGGCGGCGCGAAAGGCAGGCATCACCGAACTGTTCTTGCCGGCCGAAAACGCCGCCGAAGCCGCCGTAGCCCCCGGCGTCACCGTCTATCCGGCCCGTACCGCCCGGGAGGTGGTGGAGCATCTGTGCGGCACAGAAAAGCTCTCCCCTGCCCAACCGGACGGATATGACGCGGACGGCGGTTGGCTGGGGCCCGACTTTGCGGATGTACGCGGGCAGGCGGAAGCCCGTCGGGCGCTGGAAGTGGCCGCCGCCGGCGGGCACAATGTGCTCATGGTGGGCCCGCCGGGTACCGGCAAGAGCATGCTGGCCAAGAGGCTGCCGGGAATCCTGCCGCCCATGAGCTATGAGGAGGCCCTGGAGACCACCGCCATCTATTCGGTGGCAGGGCTGATGCGCGCGGGCCAGGGTCTGCTGAAAGCCCGCCCCTTCCGCAGCCCGCATCACAGTGTCAGCGCCACCGCCATTGCGGGCGGCGGCACCAACGCCCGCCCGGGGGAAGTGAGTCTGGCCCACAACGGCGTCCTGTTTCTGGATGAGCTGCCCGAATTTTCCCGGGACACGCTGGAGGTATTGCGCCAGCCGCTGGAGGACGGGAAAATCACCGTGAGCCGGGTCCATGCCAGTGCCACTTACCCCTGCCGGTTCATGCTGGTGGCAGCCATGAACCCCTGCAAGTGCGGGTATCACGGCTGCCCCGGACACGAATGCACCTGCACCCCCAGCGCCATCGAACGGTACCGGCAGAGGATTTCCGGGCCGCTTTTGGACCGCATCGATCTGCATGTGGAGGTCCGGCCGGTGGAATACGACTCCCTGGCAGCCGAGGCGGGCGGCGAGCCCAGCACCGCCATTCTGGCCCGGGTGACTGCCGCCCGTGCCGTTCAGCGGGAACGGTATGCAGGGCTTGCCATCGGCTGCAACGCCCAGCTGCCCAGCAGCCTTCTGCGCCGGTACTGCCGGCTGGCCCCTGCCGCCGAGGCCATGCTGCGCACCGCCTTTGAGCGGATGGGATACAGCGCCCGTGCCTACGACCGCATCCTGCGGGTGGCCCGCACGGTGGCGGACCTGAACGGCAGCGACATCATCGGCCCTGCCGAGCTGATGGAGGCCCTGCAATACCGCAGCATGGACCGCAAACAATAAAAACCGCCCGACTCCCTGTGCCTGTGCACAAAAGGAGTCGGGCGGTTTTCCTATCCTGGATATTCCATTCAGAAAAGCAGACCGGCCAGACGGCGAGCGCTTTCGGCCCAGGAATATTTGGCCAGCAGCTCGGCGGGGTCCGCCGCAGGCGGCGTCACTTTCGTCACATCTCCATGATTGACGGCCAGATCAATATACCCGGCACAGGGGCCGTAAACCTCCCGCATGCAGGGCGTGTCGCTGACCAGCACCCGGGGTGCCCCGCAGGCCACCGCTTCCAGCGGCGGGATGCCGAATCCCTCATACAGCGTGGGGAACAAAAACGCTTTGCAGTTGGCCATCAGGGTCTTGGCTTCCCCGTCGGAGACATATCCCAGGTAGACCACATTGGGCAGGTCGGCCAGCCCCAGTTCCTCTGCCTGCTTTTGCAGGCTGCCGCCCCCTGCTATGGCGAAAATCTCCCGCGGGGCATTTTTGGAGGCCCGCAGCACCCAGGGGAAGTTTTTATTCTTGAGCAGATTGGCCATGGAAAAGTAATATTGTCCCGGTTTCAGGGCAGGCCATTTGCCCCCGTTGGCAAAAACATCCGGGTCAGCCTTGATCCGTTCCATATGCTGCCATGCGTTGCCAATGACGGTGATGCGAGATGGGTCCACCTTATAATATTTGACAATCTCGTTTTTGGAAAATTCCGATACGGTAACAATGCCGCAGGCCTGATGGGCCATGGCCCGGTACTGAAGCCGGTGCCACGCCGCCGACGCCCGTCCCCGTGGGTCCCGGTAGAAATCCGGACGGGCACGGTAGCACACATCATGCCAGACGGCAATCCCCGCGTGCCGGCCGGCCCGCAGGGGGATCACATTGCACATGCACAGCCACCGGCGGCCGGTCTGCGCCAGATACCGCGGATAGTCCCGCTGCTCCCACAGCGGATTCTGCTTGCCGTACGCTACGACCTTCAGGTTTTCATAGGCAGGCTGCGGCGCGCCTTCCGGCACGACCACCTCCAGGGCCCCGGGCGGTGCGATCTTGTCCAGTTCTGCCAGGACTTCGGTGGCATATCTCTGGATTCCAGAAAGGCGCTGGGTAAAGAACCAGCCGTCCACAGCATACAGCGGCTTGGCCGCCGGTCTGGCTCCGCAGTCCCGCACCTGCCAGGGGCGGGTACGTTCCCCGCAGGTCCCTGCCAGAGAGCTTTGCGCCGGTTTGGCGGTGATCGTGTCCTTTTGCATCCCTTTTCCTCCTGTCCGGAAAACAGTCATTCAAGAAGTCCCGCCTGCTGTTTGAGAGCCAGAATGCGTTCCACGCTCTCATCCAGGCGGGCTTCGCTCAGTCGTCCATCCTCTACGGCCGCCAGCACTTCCTCATACGCCTGGACCAGACCGGCGGGCATCAGCAGCAGGTCCGCTCCGGCCTGCAGGGCGAGAAGGGCAGCTTCGCCCGGTGTGTAAGT
>CALXHN010000087.1 GCA_944388105.1 uncultured Gemmiger sp.
AGGAATCATGTTCCAGGGTAACGGTTGCGGCTCCGTTCCCTGTGCTAATACAATACCCAATACTTGCGAAAAATTTATTATCTTCCTGTGAACTTTCTGTTAATTTCGCAGGAAACATGCGCTTTTGCAAAAATGCTCGGTACAACGAATAAATATACCTGCAAAAAATAGACGTTTCGCCTTGTTTTGTACAATTGTGCAAAGGGCGCTGGGAGGAATGTTTCGCAAAAGTTTCTGCCGCAGGCGGCGGCAGGCGGCAAAGAGGGAAGGGAAGAGGCAAACAAAAAAGAGGCGGTGTCACACCGCCCCGTAAATGCCCTGTACGCTCACCTCGCCGGTGAACACATGTACGTCGCCGCCGGCATCGTCTTCCACCACCAGGCGGCCCTGCTCGTCAATGTCCACCGCCGTGCCGCTGCCGCCCGCAAAGGTGACGTGGCGGCCCAGGTTCACACACAGGGCCTTGTACTCCTCCCGGCAGGCGGCAAAGCCTTCCCGCTCAAAGGGGTAGAGCTCCCGGTCAAACCCGAAGGCCGTCAGGTTCCGGGCCAGGGCATGGGCATCTTCGGGCAGATGCACCTGCGCCCCCTGCAGGGCCAGACTGGTGCCGTGGGGCAGGCCCGCGGCGTCAAAATACCCCTGGGGCTGGGCCAGGTTGAACCCGATGCCCGAAAGGGCGGTCACCTGATGGCCCTGCACCACCGTCTCGCACAGGATGCCCACGATCTTTTTGCCGTGGAGCAGCAGGTCGTTGGGCCATTTGATGCGGCAGTCCACCCCGTAGTGCCGGCGCAGCGCCCGGGCCGCCGCCAGACTGGAATACAGGGAAAGGGCTGCCGTGTCCGCCAGCGGGATCTGCAGGACGGCGGTATAATACAGCGCCTGCCCGTTGGCATTCACCCATTGGCGGCCCAGCCGTCCCCGGCCCGCCGTCTGGCTGGTGGTGTACACCGCCCCCACCGGGCCGAATTTGTCCAGATGGGCTTTGGCCCAGGTGTTGGTGCTGTCCGTCTCGTCCAGCCAGATCAGGGTGTTGGGTTCTTTTGTCTCGGTCATAGGTCCTGCGGCACCTGCTTCCAGCCGAAGGAACACTGTCCGTCGGTGATGGTGATGACCCCGTAGCTGCCCGTGTCCCGCAGGCTGCCCGGATTGAACAGCGCCGGGGTGGCGGCGGTGGCGGCCCGCAGGGTCTTGTAATGGGTGTGGCCGAAGAGCGCCACATCGGCGCCCCGGTCGGCGGCCTCCTCCTGGAGCTGGCCCAGACTGGCTTTCACCCCGTAATGGTGGCCGTGGGTGTAGAAAAACAGCACCCCGCCGAAGGGGGCCAGACCCTCGGTGGGGTCGTGGGCTCCGAAGTCGCAGTTGCCCCGCACCCGGTAGATGGGGTAGGGGGGCTGGACCCGGTTCTGCAGGATGGCCTGGTCCAGATCATACAGGCCGTCCCCCAGGAAAAACAGGGCGTCGGCCTTTTCAAAGCGCAGAATCCACCGCAGCCGGGTCAGACGCCCGTGGGTGTCGCTGACCACCAGAATCGTAGATGTATCTTCCGCCATGGGAAAACTCCCTTTCTGTCCTTTGTTGTGCCGGCGGGGTCAGTCCCCCCGCACCAGCTGCCGGTAGATCTCCCCCTTGGAATAGGGGGTCCCGGCGGCGGCCTGTCTGGCGGCCGCGGAAGGCGGGGTGCCGCCCTCCATCAGGGTGCGGGCAGCCGCCACGGCGTCCTCCAGGGTGGGGGCCTCCGCCTCCTCGGCCGCGGGCTCCGCCCCGGCCAGCACCAGCACATATTCCCCCCGGGGCTCGGTCCCGGCGTACAGCGCCGCCGCTTCGCCCAGGGTGGTCTTGTTGATCTCCTCGTGGAGCTTGGTCAGCTCCCGGCACAGGGTCACCGACCGGTCCGGCCCGCAGGTCTTGATCAGGTCGTCCAGGGTGGTGCGCAGCTTGTGGGGGGCTTCATACAACAGGATGGTCCGGGTCTCGGTCCGTAAAACCTCCAGACGCTCCCGACGCTCCTTTTTGGGCACCGGCAGAAACCCTTCAAACACAAACCGGCCGGTCTTCTGCCCGGACACGGCCAGGGCGGTGACGCAGGCCGAAGCCCCCGGCACCGGCACCACATGGATGCCCCGGGCCAGGGCCTCGGTGACGATCTGCTCACCGGGATCGCTGATGCAGGGCATGCCCGCATCCGAACACAGAGCGCAGGATTCCCCCGCCTCGATGCGTTCCAGGATGGCGGCCCCGTGGTGCAGCGCATGTTCATAATAGCTGACCATGGGCTTTTTCAGCCCCAGATGGTTCAGCAGCTTCAAAGTCACCCGGGTGTCCTCCGCCGCCACGAAATCCGCCGCGCCGAAGGTGGCCGCCACCCGGGGCGGCATATCGTCCAGGTTGCCGATGGGGGTGGCCACAATGTACAGGGTCCCGGCCATGGGTCAGTCCTCCTTGTCCGGCTTCACCGGGGCACGGCGTCCCCCGCGCAGATACTCGCACTCCGACCGCTTGTAGGTCTTGGGGGTCAGGCTCTCCACGCAGCGCACCTTCAGGGTGCCGGAGATGACGTTCACCTCGGTGACGGTGCCTTCCCCGTCGGGGGTGCGCACCACGCTGCCCACCTGGGGGGTGATGCTGTTCAGGTATTCGTAGCTCTTCTGCTCATAGGCCAGACAGCACATCAGCCGCCCGCAGGCGCCGCTGATCTTGGCCGGGTTCAGGGAAAGTCCCTGCTCCTTGGCCATCTTGATGGACACCGGCTGGAAGTTTTTGAGGAACCGGCTGCAGCAGAAGGGCTGCCCGCAGACGCCCAAACCGCCCAGCATCTTGCTTTCATCCCGCACGCCGATCTGGCGCAGTTCGATGCGGGTGTGGAACTGGGAGGCCAGGTCCTTGACCAGCTCCCGGAAATCCACCCGGTTGTCGGCGGTGAAGTAAAAGACCAGCTTGTTCCGGTCCAGGGTGTATTCGGCGTCGATGAGCTTCATCTGCAGCTTGTGGGCGGCAATGCGCTGCTCGCAGATGGCAAAGGCCTTGCGCTCGTCGGTGCGGTTCTGGCGCATGCGGCGGATGTCCATGCCATCGGCCATGCGCTGCACCGGCTTGATCTCCCGGGAAAAGCCGGTGTCCGGCAGGTCGTGGCAGCCCCGGACCACCTCGCCGCATTCCACGCCGCGGGCGGTCTCCACAATGACGAACTCCCCGGTCTGGATCTCCAGCACCCCGGGGTCAAAATAGTAGGAGCGGCCGCTCTCCTTGAATTTTACGGAAATGACTTTCATGGCAGATAAATTCCTTTTGGTTTTATGGGTCTTGGGCGGTGGCCGCGGCGGCCAGCAGGGTCAGGGTCAGGCGCAGGTTGGCGTTGCCGGCCATGGCCTTGGCGGCATCCCCGGCCGCCCGGGCCAACCGTGCCGCCGCAGGGGCCGAAAGCCCGTCGAACCCCGGGCGGCGCAAAGCGGCGCTGGCCGCCGTGCGGGTCTGCACCAGCAGGCGGGCGGCGCCCTCCCTGTCTTTTTCATACTTGGCCAGCAGGGCCGCGGCCCGGTAGGTGTCCCGGACTTCGGCCTGACGGCACAGGTCCCGGGCGGCGGCCCGGGCGGCCTTCACGGCGGGATCGTTCATCACCGCCAGGGCCGAACCGATGTGCCCTTCATACAGAAAGGCCAGATCCGCGGCCTGCCGGTCGTCGATCTGGGGCAGCGCCGCCCGCAGGGCGGCGGCACATTCGGCTTCGGGCACCGGGGCCACCGTGTAGGCGGCGCACCGGCTGCGGATGGTGGGCAGCACGGCGGCGGCGCTGGAAGCCGTCAGCAGGAAGAGCACCCCTTCGGGGGGCTCCTCCATGATCTTCAGCATGGCGTTGGCCGAAGCCCCGTTCAGGTTCTGGGCCCCGTAGATGAAGAGCACCCGCCCCGCCGCGTCGGCGGACAGGGCGCTGTGCTGGATCTTTTCCCGGGCGTCCCGGATGCGCTCCACCTTGATCTGGCCGGAGGCGCCTTCCCCCCGGATGGTCAGACATTCACTGTCCTGCCCCCGCAGAACGGCCTCGGCGTGGGCGCCCCCCTGGGGATAGAGATAATCCGCCCCCAGGCAGCGCGCGGCAAAGCCCGCCCCGCAGCCCGGTTCCCCCACCAGCAGGATGCTGTGGGGCAGCCGGCCGGAGCGCAGCGCCGTGGTCAGGTCCTCTTTCAGGGCATGGTTGCCGGCCAGACGGCCCAGCATGCCAAGGGTGGTGCTCACAGTTTTTCGAAGCGCTCCACGTTGGTCACAAAGACGGTGGCGCCGCCCACGGTGACCTCAATGGGCATGGCGCTCTCCATGCCCAGGCCGATGGAAGCCGCACCGGGCACGATCTCGGTGCGCTGCTTGCAGCACTTGGAGATGCAGGCGATGCAGTCGTCCACCCGCTCGTCCTCGGTACCGATGAGCAGGGTCATGTTGCCCGCCATCAGGAACCCGCCGGTGGTGGCCAGACGGGTGACGTAGAACTTGTTGCGCACCAGTTCGGAGCAGACAGCCTTGGAGTCTTCCTTGTTGACAATGGCAGTGATGAGTTTCATATGTGATTCCTCCTTATAAGAGTGGATAACAAAAGAATGCAGGGAAGCGCCGGGGTTTTATTTCCAGCGGTTCTCCCAGTCCTTGCGGCGCTTGTAGCCCGCGATGGTGTCATGGCACCAGTCCCACAGCTCCCGGCCGAAGAAGAGCAGGAAACCCGCCAGCCCGAACAGCAGGGTGATGCGGGAGGAAAAGCTCCCGGTCAGGAACTGCCAGGCCCAGTAGGCTGCGGCGGCCCAGCCCAGCCATTTCACCTTCACCGGAATGATGAAGAAGAGCAGCACCTGCTGGTTGGGCCACATCCAGGCATAGGCAAAAAACAGGCTGAGGAACAGCCCCGCAGAACTGCCGAAGCCGGTGATCAGGCAGCTGAGGATGGCCCCCAGCATGCCCGCCAGCCAGTAGACGGTGAACCGGAAATCCCCCCAGGCACGGGTGAGGGAGTTGCCCACCCACCAGTAAAAGTACAGTTCCACCAGAAACCAGAAAGGCCGGGTCTGCAGGCTGGGCATGAAGATGAAGCTGACCAGCCGCCAGATCTGCCCGTGGAACAGCCCCGCCCGGGTGAGCATGAGAGCTTCGATGAAATTCAGATTGATGAACATGATGATGACCCAGGCGATGATCTGGCCCACCAGCACAATATTCAAAAGATTGGGAATACCGAACTTGCCGTAACGGCGCTCAAGCCTGTCCAGCCAATTCATGGAAACCTCCTTGTGGAAAACCGGGATTTTCCGCCGCTGGGCGGCGGACGGTTTATTATGCTATTGTACCATTTCCCGGGGGCAAGTTCAACATTTGTTTGTCGAATCTATCACAGGCCCTCCCGGGGGCACACAATCAAAAGTTGTAGTTTGTGGAAAACAAAGTAGTTTTCCACACTTTCCACAGGGTTTTCAACATTTTCAACGTGAAAAACCGTTATACGGGGTGGTAATCAACCGGCTGTATTCATCATTTCGTAATATTCGCCCCCAAAAGCCCGGAGTTTTCAACATTTTGCCCGGAGTTTTCAACTTTTGGCGGAAAACGCCGTGTAAAGGCTGTGCAAAACGCGGGAAAACTGTGGAAAACCTTCCGGGGGCGGCTTCCGCCCGGTTTTTCCCTGTCGGTTATTCTTGACTAACGGCCCGGGAACATGGTATGGTATTCGCTGCATAAGGGAGTAGCTGGCGCGGAAATTCCGCGTGATAGGGCCAACATACTGGGGCAACCCTGGCTTTAGATGAAACAGCGAGACTTATCTTTTGCCTTGCACGGCAGGGCGGGATAGGTCTCGTTTTTTTTATCCCGCCCGCCCATCACAAAACGGGAGAGTGGTTGTTCAATGTCACTGGCAGACCTTTTCATCATCGCCGTGGGCCTTTCCATGGACGCTTTCGCGGTGTCCATCTGCAAGGGGCTTTCGGTGCGCAGGATGCAGCCCCGCCACGCGCTGATCTGCGGTGTGTGGTTCGGCGCTTTCCAGGCCCTCATGCCCCTGCTGGGCTACTGGCTGGGTTCCGGCTTTGCCGGCATCATCGGCAGCTTCGGCCACTGGGTGGCCTTTGTGCTGCTGGGGCTCATCGGCGCCAACATGGTGCGGGAGAGCTTCGGCGAGGAGGAGGAAGTCACCCCTGACTTTTCCCACAAGGCCATGCTGCCCCTGGCGGTGGCCACCTCCATCGACGCCTTCGCCGTGGGGGTCAGCTTTGCGGCCACCGGCACCGACATCGTGGCGGCGGTGAGCTTCATCGGCGTCATCACCTTCCTGCTGTCCGCAGCGGGGGTCAAGATCGGCAATCTCTTCGGCACCCGGTACAAGGCGGCGGCCGAGCGGGCCGGCGGCGTGGTGCTGATTCTGATGGGATTGAAAATTTTGCTGGAAGGTCTGGGCATCCTGACCCTGTAAGGCCTTCCATCGTCTGAGGGAGTAGTTCCGCGCCCTTTCGGGGCGTGCGGCGGCATCGTCACCCCGGCGCTTTGGCGCCCGGTGCCGCCTTTGCAGCAAAGAAACCGCAAAGAATGAGACTCATACGCCATCGGCTTTCCAAAAGTCCCTGGTGTATGGGTCTCGTTTTTATATATAATAGGTAGAGAGGGATGGCGGGGCCTTTTCCCCGCCCGAAAGCGAAAGGAGTTCACAGCGTGAAAAGTTACGAACTGTCTGCCGAAGAAGTTCTTCAGCAGGAAAACGCCTCCCCCGACGGTCTGAGCAGCCAGGAAGCCGCCCGCCGTCTGGAGGAGCACGGCCCCAACAAGCTCAAGGAAGCCCAGAAGGCCACCCTGCTGCAGCGCTTCATTGAGCAGCTGAAAGACCCCATGCTCATCATCCTGCTGTGCGCCGCCGCGGTGTCCGCCGTGACCAGCCTCATCGAGGGCGAAAGCATGGCCGAGGTCATCATCATCCTGGTGGTGGTGCTGCTCAACGCGGTGCTGGGCGTCTATCAGGAGAGCAAGGCCGAAGCCGCCATTGAAGCCCTGCAGACCATGACCGCCGCCACCAGCAAGGTGCTGCGGGACGGCAAGCACGTCAGCCTGCCCAGCGCCGAGCTGGTCCCCGGCGACATCGTGCTGCTGGAGGCGGGCGACAGCGTCCCCGCCGACGGCCGCATCCTGGAAAGCGCCAGCCTGAAGATCGAGGAGGCCGCCCTCACCGGTGAGAGCGTGCCGGTGAACAAGATCATCGAGAAGCTGCTGCCCGCCGAGGGCGGCAAGGACGTGCCCCTGGGCGACCGCAAGAACATGTGCTATATGGGTTCCACCGTGGTCTACGGCCGCGGCCGGATGGTCATCACCGGCACCGGCATGGACACCGAGATGGGCAAGATCGCCGGGGCCCTGGCCGCCACCCAGGACGAGCAGACCCCCCTGCAGCGCAAGCTGGACGAGCTGGGCCGTACCCTGTCCAAGCTGGTGCTGGGCATCTGCGTCTTCATCTTTGCCTTCAACCTGATCACCCACGGTGAGTTCAGCCTGGATGCCATCCTGTCCACCTTCATGGTGGCTGTCTCCCTGGCCGTGGCCGCCATCCCCGAAGGTCTGGCCACCGTGGTCACGGTGGTGCTGTCCATCGGCGTGACCAACATGAGCAAGCGCAATGCGGTCATCCGCCGCCTCACCGCCGTGGAGACCCTGGGCTGCGCCCAGGTCATCTGCTCGGACAAGACCGGCACCCTGACCCAGAACAAGATGACCGTGGTGGAGCATGTGGGCGACGAACCCCCGCTGGCCACCGCCATGGCCCTGTGCTCCGACGCCGAGTACGCCCCCGAGGGCGCCATCGGCGAGCCCACCGAGGCGGCCCTGGTGAACTACGCTGCCTCCCTGGAGATGAAAAAGACCGACCTGGAAGCCAAGCAGCCCCGTGTGGACGAGGCGCCCTTTGATTCCGGCCGCAAGATGATGAGCACCCTGCACGCTTCCGGCGATGCCTTCATCCAGTATACCAAAGGCGCCCCGGACGTGGTCCTCAAGCGCTGCACCCGCTACTGGGACGGCCAGAAGGCCGTGCCCATGACGGTGGAAAAGCGGGCGGAGTTCCTGCAGGCCAACAAGGACATGGCGGACAAGGCCCTGCGCGTGCTGGCCGCCGCCATGCGTCCCTGGCCCCAGAACCCCCACAACAATGAGCCCGACTTCCTGGAGCAGGATCTGTGCTTCATCGGTCTGACCGGCATGATCGACCCGGTGCGTCCGGAGGTCAAGGCCGCCATCGTGGAATGCCGGGAGGCCGGCATCCGCCCGGTGATGATCACCGGCGACCACAAGGACACCGCCGTGGCCATCGCCAAGGAGCTGGGCATCATCGACAGCGCCGACCAGGCCATCACCGGCTCCGAGCTGGATGACTTCACCGACGAGCAGCTGGCCGAGGCCATCACCCGCTATGGCGTCTACGCCCGGGTGCAGCCGGAGCACAAGGTGCGCATCGTCACCGCCTGGAAGAAGCGGGGCGCCATCACCGCCATGACCGGCGACGGCGTCAATGACGCGCCCTCCATCAAGGCCGCCGACATCGGCGTGGGCATGGGCATCACCGGCACCGACGTGACCAAGAACGTGGC
>CALXHN010000088.1 GCA_944388105.1 uncultured Gemmiger sp.
TATTTATTATATCTCGTGAAGTTCTTTTTGTCAAGCACTTTTTTGAGATTTTTTGAGCTGCGAAGCTCTTTCGAGCTCCTTTTCTCAGCGCCTGCCGTCCCTCGCGAGACAGCTTAGTTATAATACCACCACAACAGGCATTTGTCAACATCTTTTTTCAAGATTTTTCAAAAAGCTTGCATGTGGTTTGCCAGTCTTTTACCGGCATGGTAAAAGTGTACCATGTGTTTTTCATTTCGTCAACAAGTTTGCGTCGCTATAACGCAAATTTGGCGTTTTACCAATTCAGGATATCTCTGATTGGATAAAACGCCCAAAAAATCATACTTTTGTTTTTGCCTTGCGTTTACCGGATTTTTTCTCTTCCACCTTTTCCCCTGTCAGCTCCATCCGCATCCATTTGAGTATCTTGCGTTCCCGGCGCGATATCTGAACCTGGGTTGTATGAAGAACCCGGGCGGTTTCACTTTGGGTCTTTCCGCCGAAGAACCGAAGCCGGATCAACGCCTTGTCCTGCGCAGGCAGCTTATCCATGACTTCCCTCAGTCCGATATGCTCCGACAGCTTCTCTTCCGGGGAGTCTACCGGAATATCCCACTCCCGATTCCCGTCCTCGCTTTCGGTGGGGGTCAGGGAGACAACCGGCATGGAGGCTCGAATCGCCATGGCCACCTGTTCCGGGCTTGTCCCCAGCGTTTCGGCCAGCTGGGTGACGCCGGGTTCCGAGCCGGTCTGCTTGAGAAAGCGTTCCCTCTCGGCGTTGATCTTGAGCCCCAGTTCCTTGAGGGAGCGGCTGACCTTGACGGTGCCGCCGTCCCGGAAAAGCTTTTTGATTTCGCCCAATATGACCGGCACCGCATAGGTGGAGAAGCAGACGCCCCGTTCCGGATCAAATCCGTCGCAGGCTTTGACAAGGCCCAGGCAGCCCGCGGCATACAGATCCTCATACTCAATACCGCGGCCGGTAAAGCGTCCTGCACAGGTACGGGCAAGACCAAGATTTCGCTGAATGAATTCCTCCCGGGGAATGCGGTCATACAAAGCCGTGGTGTTGGCCTGACCGGACGCAGCGGATACGGGTAGGGACATGACGGTGACCTCCTTATCTGTTATATGTAGGAAGTCAGCCCTTGGCCTCCAGCTTTTTGGACATGGTGACCCTGGTGCCGCGCCCCGGAGTGGAGCTGACCTTGATCTTGTCCATAAAGCTCTGCATCACCGCAAAGCCAAGACCGGCCCGCTCATCCGGGTTGCCGGTGGTGTACAGCGGTTCCATAGCTTTGCCTACATCCGGTATCCCGATTCCCCGATCGGTGACGGTAATACGCACAAGGCCGTTTTCATACAGGGCCGCGGTGAGAGTGACCTGCCCCACCGACTCCGGATAAGCGTGCACGATACAGTTTGTAACTGCTTCGGACACTGCCGTCTTGATATCCGCCAGCTGCGGAACTGTGGGGTCTGCCTGGGCCAGAAAAGCAGCCAACGCCGCCCGGGCAAAGCTTTCGTTGACGCTACGGCTGAGAAAGGTAAATTTGACCTGATTGAGCATCTTCATAAATCATGTATTCCTCCGTTTATACATAAGTGATCCGGGCCAGATCCAGCATACGCCGGACAGCGGCGGGCGGGTTCTGCACCGTCAGCCGCCCGCCCAGGGAAGCCATATACCGGCCCCGCCCCAGGATGAGTCCCACGCCGGAAGAATCCATAAAGGTAACACCCGAAAAATCCAGCGTCAGCAATTCCGGCATCCGCGCGTCGATCTGGGCATCGATCTCCCGCCGCAGCCCCTGGGCCGCATGATGGTCGATCTCCCCCGAAAGATAGGCTGCCAGGGTGCCGCTGGCGGGCACAAAACAGATTTTCGCCAAGTTTGTCCACCTCGATCAATCCAAAAGAAAACGCCCCGTAGGCTGGTTTGTACTACCAGTATACGGGGCGCGAAAGAAATATTTTGTTGAAACGGGGCGCCGCATGCAAAAGGCCGCGCCCTGGTTTTGGATGAGGATGCGAATCAGATCAGTTTTCCGCTTCTTCCAGCAGGATGGGGCGGGCTTCAGCGGCAAGGTACAGGCTGCCGCAAACGACCACACCGGCCAGATTGTGGAAATCCGCATAGTCCACAGCCTTACGGATGGCTTCCCGCACAGTGCCGCCCACCTCGGCATCCAGGTGGAAGCGGGCCGCATGTTCCAGTTCCTCCGCCGTCATAGCGCGGGGGCAGTCCGGAGTGACCGTAAAGACCTTGTCAAAAGTTTTGGAAAGAGCTTCCAGCATAGGACCGTGGTCCTTGTCTTTCAGAACCCCCATCACCCCTACCAGGTTGCCTTCATAGCCGGCTTCCGACAGGGTGGACGCCAGGGCGGAAGCACCATCGGGGTTGTGGCAGCCGTCCAGCAGAAGCAGCGGATGCCGGCGGATCACCTCGATGCGGGCGGGCATATGGGCCGCTTCCAGACCTTTCTCAATGGCTTCATCCGAAATGTCGTAGCCGTACTGCCGCCAGAGGGTCAGGGCGATCTCGATGGCCATGGCCGCATGATTGGCCTGGTGCTTGCCCGGGAAGGACAGCATGACCCGGTATCCGCCGTAGTCGATATAGTTCTGCAGCGGGCGGCATTTCAGCGGCAGAATGTCCTCCAGGTCCGGGGTCTGGATGGAGGTGTGTGCCTGGGCGGCTGCGGTGAGCAGCGGCCCCATGGCTTCGGGGGGCTGGTCGGGGTAACAGATCACCGCGCAGCCCTCCTTGATGATGCCGGCCTTTTCCGCTGCAATAGCGGCCAGGGTATCCCCCAGCACATCCATGTGGTCCATCCCGATGCGGGTGATGGCTGCCACCAGAGGCGCCGGGATGGCATTGGTGGCATCGAACCGGCCGCCAAGGCCGGTTTCCAGCACCACAAAATCGCACTTTTCCCGGGCGAACCAGAGCAGCGCAATGGCGGTGACCACCTCAAACTCCACCGGAGAGGGTTTGCCGGCAGCGCACAGATCATCCACGGCGTCCAGCACCTCCTCCGCCAGATCACCCAGGGTCTGGGGAGGGATCATCTCGCCGTCGATCTGGAAGCGTTCCCGGAAGTCCAGCACATAGGGGCTGATGGTAAGACCGGTCTTGTAGCCGGCATGGGTCAGGATGGACGCCGTCATGGTGGACAGTGTCCCCTTGCCGTTGGTACCGGCAATGTGGATGCATTTCAGCTGATTTTCAGGGTTGCCCAGAGCGTTCAGCAGCGCGTGCATGCGCTCCAGGGTCGGGGTACCCGTGCCCATACGGGGCAGAGCATGAATAGCCTGTACGGCCTGTTGTTCGGTCAAAGCAGTTCCCTCCTGTTGGGATTTTCGTGATGAGGCGGTTGGGCGCTGATGCGGTCTTCCTCCTGTTCCCGGAGAAGGCGCTCCCGCTCGGCGCGCAGACGTCGATTTTCCTTTTTGATGCGGTGGAAAGCGCCGATGGCCCGCACGATGAGCAGCAGGACCAGGGCCACGAACAGACCGCATACCACGCCGGCCATGTCGATCCAGACGTCGGTGACCTGGGAAGAGCGGCCAGGAATAAAGCGCTGGATGGTCTCATCCATCAAGGCCGTGGTCATACCGCCCAGCAGCGGCCAGCTCACATGCCGCACAAAATGGCGGGTGTACACCCGCAGACAGAGCATGAGCAGAAAGCCTTCCAGCGTGAACTCCGCAAAATGGGCCAACTTGCGCACCGTATGCTGGGACAGCGGGCCCAGGCCCACCCTGCCCAGCAGCTCATTCAGCATCTGCATGACAGACTGACTGCGGGCAGAAGAGAGGTCCCCGGCCTGCAGGGAATTGCGGAAGATGAAGACGACACAAGCGATCAGCGCAATGGTGAAGATGAGACGAAAGGCGATCAGCCATGGACTGGTTTTTTGATGTTCCATACCAATTCCTTTACTTTACAGTTTCTGGGTTGCATACGGGTTCCTATGATTATAGCACCCGGGATGCCGTCAGGCAAGCCGGACACGGCAAAAGCGGAACCGCTGCGGCATCTGTCCCGCCCGCCGCAGCCGCGGCAGGCAGAGGCAGGCACAGACAGCGGCCCCGCTTGCAGGTGTTTGTTCAGGTCAGGCGCATTACTGGATGAAAGCGTCATGGATGGCGGCAACAGCACGGTCGGCATCCGTCTTTTCAATGATGACGCTGATCTTGATCTCGCTGGTGGAGATCATGCGAATGTTGATATTCTGGTTGGACAGCGCTTCAAACATGGTGGAGGCAACACCGGGATGGCTCTGCATGCCGGCGCCCACCACGCTGACCTTGGCGCAGGTCTTATCCACGGCAATGTCACCGCCGCCGAAACGGCTCTTGTGGTCTTCCAGCACGTTGACGGCGCTCTCGGCGTCGGTCAGGGGCACGGTAAACACCAGATCCTTGGTATCAGCAGTGCCGGCAGAGCTCTGCAGGATGATGTCCACGTTGATGTTGCGCTGGGCCAGCAGGCTGAACACCTTGAAGGACATGCCCGGTACATCGGGCACTCCCTTGATCGAGATCACGGCTACGTTGTCGTCCTTTGCAACGCCTTTGATGAGCATACCTTCCACTTTCGTTTCCTCCTTCACGATGGTTCCCGGAATGGGATTGATGCTGGAGAGAACCTCCAGCTCGACGCCGTACTTCTTGGCAAGTTCGACGCTGCGGTTGTTCAGGACCTGGGCCCCCAGAGAGGCCAGTTCCAGCATTTCGTCAAAGGTGATCTCCTTGAGCTTGGTGGCCTTGGGGATCTTGCGCGGATCGGCGGTGAACACGCCTTCCACGTCGGTGAAGATCTGGCAGCGGTCCGCATGCAGGGCGGCCGCCAGCGCCACAGCGGAGGTATCGCTGCCGCCGCGGCCCAGGGTGGTGATGTCATCGGAACGGTTGAGGCCCTGGAAGCCGGCCACCACCACCACGCGGTTGCGGGCCAGCTCGCTTTCCACACGTTCGGTGTTCAGCCGCTTGATGCGGGCCTTGGAATAGGAGCGGTCGGTGACGAAACCGGCCTGCCAGCCGGTGAGGCTGACGGCGGAGACGCCGATCTCCTGCAGGGCCATGGCCAGCAGGGCGATGGAGATCTCCTCGCCGGATGCCAGCAGCATATCCATCTCACGGTGGGACGGGTCGCTGGTGATCTCGGCTGCCTTGGCGATCAGGTCATCGGTGGTGTCGCCCTGGGCAGACACCACCACGACCACGTCGTTGCCCGCGTTGCGGGTGTTGGCAACGATGCGTGCCACATTGAAGATGCGGTTGCGGTCCTTGACGGAGGTGCCGCCGAATTTTTGTACAATCAATGCCATTGGTGAAGTTCCTCCCCTTCTATGCTGTCACGCCTCAACGGTCGCGCCGGTATTGTCGGCCAGCAGGCGATAGACGGTAAAATGACGGAGTTTTTCGGTCTGGGGCAGCGCTTCCCGCGCCTGCTCGAAGAACTCCTGGTCGTCCTTGTGGACGACCGCAATGATGGTAGGGCCGGCGCCCGAGATATACACGGCCTGGGCTCCCAGGTCCTGGGCCAGCTCAAACATTTCCTCGCCGCCTTCAATGAGGGGCAGACGATAACGCTGGTGCAGGGCGTCCTTGGTGGCCACACCCAGCAGGCCGTAATCACCGTCGCAGAACGCAGCGGTGGCCAGCGCCGCCCGGGACAGGTTGTAGACGGCATCCTTATGGGAGACCATCTGAGGCAGCGCCGCCCGGGCCTTGGAGGTGAGCAGGCGGAAATCCGGCACAAAGGCCGCGAAGGCCAGGTCGGGGTCGATGTTCTTTTTGACGGTATAGACCAGGCCCTCATCATACACGCTGGTGACAAAGCCGCCCAGCATGGCGGGCGCCACGTTATCGGGATGGCCTTCGATGGCGGTGGCCAGGGTGAGCATCTGCCGCTGGGTCAGCGGCTTGCCCAGCAGGGCGTTGGCTCCCAGCAGGCCCGCCACGATGCAGGCGGAGCTGGAACCCAGGCCCCGGGCCATGGGGATATCATTGCGCTGGGTGATGGTCAGCCCTTTCAGAGGCACACCCAGCTGGTCGTATACGGCCCGGGCGCTGCGGTAAACCAGGTTGTTGGCGCCGCCCGGAACGTGGGTATCATCCAGAGAGGTGATGTGGATGCGGTCGGACTCCTCAAAGGTGAACACATTGTGCATGGAAAGGGCCAGTCCCAGGGAGTCGAAGCCGGCGCCCACATTGGCGCTGGTGGCGGGTACGGTTACGGTGACCATAGTTGTTTTCCTCCCCTGCTTACGCTTCCATCTGTTTGAGGAACAGTTCCACATGACCGCCCAGCAGGGCGACCTTCTCGCACACGGCATCCATCACCGCGGGAGTGGCATTCAGCATACGGTAGCTGACCCCCTCCGGACCTTCGTCCACCGGGGAGCCGGGGCCGGCCAGCGAGGCCAGCACGGCGGCAGAGATGCCCTTGGCCCGGATGTACCAGGAATATGCGGCATTATCGGGCAGCATACCCTCCCGCTTGGGCGCGGGCTGCCAGAACAGGCTGTCATGAATCTTGGTGCCGTCTTTCAGGGCGTCAATGACATCAGCCACCACGGCGCTGGCGGTGGGCAGTTTGCCGGCGCCCTTGCCGTAGAAGATCACGTCGCCCAGCATATCGCCCTTCATGAGGACGGCGTTGAACGCATCGTCCACGTTGGCCAGCTGGTTGGAATCCGGCACCAGCATGGGCTCCACCCCTGCGGAAACGCTGCCGTCGGGCAGTTCCTTGTACCAGGCAATGAGCTTGATGGCGCTTTCCAGCTTCTCCGCCGCCTTGATATCGGCCACGGTGATCTGGCGGATGCCCCGGGTGGGGATGTTATCGGGATAGAGGGCGGAGCCGCTGGCCAGAGAACCCAGAATGGCGATCTTGCGGCAGGCATCCCGGCCGTCCACGTCGTCACTGGGGTCTTTTGTCTCGGCGTAGCCCAGCTGCTGGGCAATCTTGAGGGCTTCGGCAAAGCCCATGTTTTCCCGCTTCATCTTGGTGAGCATGAAGTTGGTGGTGCCGTTGACGATGCCCTGAATGGAGCTGATATGGTTGGCGGCCAGACACTGGTGCATGGGGGTGATGATGGGTGTACCGCCGCCCACACTGGCTTCAAACAGGAAGGCCGCGTTGTGCTGGCGGGCCAGCGCCAGCAGTTCGGCGCCGTAGGTGGCCACCATCTCCTTGTTGGAGGTGCAGACGCTGCGGCCACTTTCCAGACAGCGGCGCACATACGGGTAGGCGAACTTAGTGCCGCCGATGGTCTCCACCACCACCCGGATTTCCGGGTCGGCCAGGATGATGTCCAGGTCCTTGACGAACAGGGCCGCGTCCGGCGAACCGGAGAAGTCACGCACATCCAGGATATATTTGACTTCCACGGGTTCTCCCACACGTCGGGCAATGGATGCCGCATTGCGGCGGCAGACTTCCAGCACGCCGCTGCCCACGGTGCCGAACCCCATGATCGCGATTTTTGCCATAACTACACTCCCTCTCACATTCTATGCCGCGCCATGCCGCGGTGGGCATCAGGTGCCCCGGTGGACCTCCACCACAAAGGGCTGACGTGCCAGTTTGAGCAGCATGTCTTCCACCGACATCTGCATGGTGGCGGTGCGCACCGTCACCTCCACCTGCGCGGTGCCGTTTTCCGGCCGGGACTGGGTGATGGTGACAATGGACGCCCCCGCCGCCGAAATCCCGGACAGCAGCCCCTGCAGGGCGCCGGTCTTATCCAGCAGGGTGGCAATGACGGTCAGGGTCTCGCGCCCAGACTCGGCATCAAAGACATAATCCTTGTATTTATAGAAGGCGCTGCGGGAAATGCCTGCCCGACGTGCCGCCGACGATATGTTGGTAACGGCACCGGAGGCCAGCAGCTCTTTGGCTTGCAGGACTTTCAGAAATACGTCCGGCAGGACTTCGGCGTCCACCAGAAGAAAACGTCGTTCCGCCATGGGTGTACCCCCTTCAAAAACAGTTGTATTTGCGACAAGGATAATCATAGCACATGCCGCTCCGGGATGCAAGGGGCCTCCCCTTTTTGCGAGGAAATTGGGCAGGCTGCACAGCCCGATTGTTCCTTTGTGGATTGTTTTCGTCAGGCATACAAATATTGTGTGTCCACGGTGTACACGCAAGGTCCGGCAAAACCCCGGACAAGCCGGGAAGGCCTATCCGGGGTCTGAAAAGGTTTGCTGATGGCGGACAGTTACGCCGCAGGATCGGTGGCTGCCTGAGCGGCCAGGGCATCTGCCGTGAGCTGGCCCAGCGCAGCGTCGTCGCTGAGCAGGGACGCGGTGCTGGAGTCGGGCAGGTTGTCGTCGGTATAATAGCCGGTGCGGCCGCCGCCGGACACGATGGCGCCGGTGGATTCGCTGAACTGATACGGCTTCACATCGTCATCCCAGAAGAAATCCTTGGCGGGTTTGTCAGCCTGGATCTCCTCCATCAAAGTCTTGAAGGCGCGCTGGGTGGGTTTACCGTTGTTGCCCAAGGAGCCATCCACGCCCCACATGCTGTAAGGCTTGTCATAGCCCCACCAGACAGCAATGGAGTAATAGGGGGACAGACCGGCAAAGGT
>CALXHN010000089.1 GCA_944388105.1 uncultured Gemmiger sp.
TTGGGTCACGGAACCTCTCCCCTTCCCCGGTCATGTATCAGGTGTTTTGGTTTTTCAGTGCCCGCAGGGCGGCCATGCAGGCCGCCGCCAGCAAGACGGCTCCCAGAGCCATGAGTCCGGCACCGGCGCTGCCCGCCACATCCCCGATCCAGCCGGTGAGGGGCGAGGCGGGGATCATGAGCAGGCTGTAGGCCATGCTGTCCACACTGATCAGGGTGGCCCGACGCTCGCTGGGGAACCAGTCGTTCAGCCGTTTGCGGGCATGCAGGGACCAGATGGTGCCGAACATGGCAAACCCGGCGCCGCCGGCCACCGCCCCGGCCAGCGGGGCGGCGCCCATGGCCAGGGTGCACAGGCCGCACCCGGCGGTGCACACCGCGTACAGCCACCCCAGGCGGCGGGGACGCAGCCGGCCGCCGATCCAGCAGCCCAGCGGGTAGCCCACCTCGCAGAGCATGAGCACCACGCCCAGAAAGGCCGTGGGCAGGCCGATATCGGTCAGACGCTGCTGCAGGTACATCAGGGTGAGAAAAGCGGGCAGGTCAATGAGCGCCCCCGCGAAGATATACTGCAATACCCGGGGACTGCGGCGCAGAAAGTCCACCGTCTCGGTCACATGGGTGCGCAGGCTGGCGGGCAGTTCCGCCAGCAGGGTGCGCAGGGGCGCAGCCCGCCGGACTTGCTGTTCCGGGGTGGCAGCGGGTTCCCGCAGGCCCATGGCCGCCGCAGTGCGCAGCAGGCTGATCCCCGCATCCACCAGGTAGAAGGCGGTGAAGCCCAGCACCCCGGTGAGGGCCCCGGCCAGTTTGCCCAGGGCGGCACCGGCGGTCTCCACCTGGGTGGTGATGGTTTCCACCGAGAGGAAGCGCTCGGATTGTCCGGCCTCCTTCAGGCTGTCGTAGACCAGGGCCTCCTGGGTGCCGGAGACCAGATTGTAGGCCAGGGCGGACAGGGCCATGGAGGCGCAGACCCACAGGAAGTTCTGCTCAAAGGCCATGAGCAGGGCGGCCACCGCTGCCGCCACACCGGACAGGGCCAGTGCCCGACGGCGGCCCAGCAGGTCGGCGGCCATGCCGCTGGGCACTTCGGCCAGCAGGCTGACCACATGGAAGACGCCTTCGGAGGCGCCGATTTGCCACAGGCTGTATCCTCGGGCGGCCAGCAGGGCCACCCAGACGGCGCCGGTGATGTTGAGGGTGAGAACAAAGGAATAGGTATACGAGCACCGCAGCTGGCGGCGCAGAGATTGTGCATTCATGGTCGGAACACCTTTCGTTATCAATTACAAAATGGACAGGTGTTCCCTTTTATGCCGGAACGGATACAAAAAACGCGCTCCGGCCAAACGCCGGAGCGCGGAAAGGTTCCGTCACAGCGTTTGCCGAAAGGAGCGCGGCAAAACCGCACCCGGGCTAAAAAAGGGTACACTTCGAGACGGAACTGCTTATTTGTTGCCTTTAACCTGGTACAAATTGCACAGTGCCCATCCCATGGGGTGTACTCCTTTCCGCCAAACGGCAAACTCAGATTGGAAACAGTATACCACGGACCGGCCGGTCCGTGCAAGGGGAAAATGCGGGACTCAGAAATGCTCCTGCTGAGCCTGCAGGGCGGCCATCAGCGGCGGGATCAGCTGCTTTTTGCGGCTGACCACCCCGGGCAGCACCGCCTTGCCGTCCTTGGGTTCCACCCCGAAGGCGTCCCGGACGATGTTCTCCGCCCCATGGCCGCAGAACATCAGGTCGGTGGCCTGGTTCTGCATATCGGTGAACATATAGAAGATCATGGGCAGACCTTCCCGGCCAATGGCTTCGGGCAGGAAGGGTCCCACCAGCTCCTCGGCGGCGGCGCGGGAGCGGGCGGTCATGTAGCTGGACTGACCCACACCGAACTTCACATCGCCCCGGCTGAACACCTTGAAGTCGGAGAGGAAAACTTCCTCCGCCGTGCGGCCGGTGAGGTCGGCGCCGGCCTCGAACATCTGCTCGGCGTAGGAGGGGATGTCCACCTCCGCGATGGCGGCCAGGGCCTCGGCGGCGGATTTGTCCAGAGGGGTGGAGGTGGGAGAACGGAACATCAGGGTGTCGGACAAAATGGCCGACAGCAGCAGCCCCGCGATCTGCTTGGGCGGGGTGATGCCGTGTTCCCCGTACATCCGCCAGACGATGGTGGCAGTGCAGCCCACCGGCTCGTTGCGGAAATACACCGGGCTGCCGGTCTCCAGGCTGCCGATGCGGTGATGGTCGATGATCTCCAGGATCTCGGCCTGTTCCAGACCGTCCACGGCCTGGGTGCGCTCGTTGTGGTCCACCAGAATGACCTGCTTGCGGTGCAGGTTCAGCAGGTTCCGGCGGCTGACCACACCGCAGTAGCAGCCCTTTTCATCCAGGATGGGGAAATAGCGGTGGCGGACGCTGGCCATGATCTTGCGGGCGTCCTCGATGGGCGTATTGACGCTGAACTTGAGCAGGTCGTCCCGGCGCATGAAGTGGCGCACCGGAGCGGCGGTGGAGATGAGGCGGGCGGCGGCGTAGGAATCATAGGGGGTGGTGATGACAAAGCAGCCCTTCTCCTTGGCCCGGGCCAGGATGGTGCGGGGCACGGCGGCACCGCAGCAGACCACGATGCACCCGGCGCCGCAGTCGATGGCGCACATCTGGGTCTCGTACCGGTTGGTGACCAGCACCAGGTCGGCAGGGCCCACATTGTCCTCCATGACTTCGGGGCTGGAACCGATGAAGATCCGGCCTGCGGTGATGCGGGCATCCGGATCCCCGGCCAGCATCTCCCCTTCCAGGGTTTCCAGCACGTTGCGGTAGCTGGTGTTGGCCGAAGCCAGCACCCCCGTATCAAACAGGTCCATGTTGGCGTTGGCGATGTCCTTGACGGTGATGAGGCCCAGCAGCTCCTTGGCGTCGTCCACGATGCACAGGGTATCGATCTCGGTATCCCGCATCATGTTCCAGGCGGCACGCACGCTCATCTCTTCCCCGATACCGGGCTGGCGGCGGATGTCGATATCCTTGATCTGAGGACTGATGTCGGTGCACAGACGGGGTGCCTCCACCCCGAAATACTTGAGCGCAAAAGCGGTTTCCCGGTTGGGCACACCGGCACGGCGGGCTTCATAGGTGGCCCCTCCCAGCTTGTTCTTCAGCCAAGCGTAGGAGATGGCCGAACAGATGGAGTCGGTGTCCGGGTTCTGGTGCCCGATGATATTGACCTTACGGCGGGTGTTTGACATAGTACAACCCCTTTCCCTTTCCCTTCGGGGGCACAAGGCCCCCGGATTTGTTATGATTATAACATGCCAAAATCTTTTTTGCGATTCTTGACAACAAACGCGTTCTGACGTACAATTAAAATGTGTGTGCATGGGGTTGGCTTTTGCCGCCCCTTGCTGGATTTGTGAAAGACGAAAAAGAGGGATAACAAGTATATGATTCGGGAAAATCTTCGCAACATTGCTATTATCGCCCACGTTGACCACGGCAAGACCACCCTGGTCGACCAGATGCTGAAGCAGTCGGGCGCTTTCCGTGCCAACCAGCAGGTGGCGGAGCGCGTCATGGACTCCGGCGATATCGAGCGTGAGCGCGGCATCACCATCCTGGCCAAGAACTGCTCCTGTGAATATGAAGGCGTCAAGATCAACATCGTGGACACCCCGGGCCACGCCGACTTCGGCGGCGAGGTGGAACGCGTTCTGAAGATGGTCAACGGCGTTCTGCTGCTGGTGGATGCGGCGGAAGGCTGCATGCCCCAGACCCGCTTTGTTCTGCAGAAGGCTCTGCAGCAGAATCTGTCCCTGGTCATTGCCGTCAACAAGATCGACCGTCCCGATGCCCGCATTGCGGAAGTCATCGACGAGATCCTGGAACTGCTGATGGACCTGGGCGCCACCGATGAGCAGCTGGACAGCCCCATGGTGTTCTGCTCCGGCCGCAACGGCACCGCCAGCTACGACTGGACCAAGCCGGAAGAGGGCAAGGACCTGAAACCCCTGTTCGACACCATCCTGAAGTATGTGGCGCCGCCGGAAGGCGACCCCGACGCTCCCATGCAGATGCTGGTTTCCAGCGTGGACTACAACGAGTTTGTGGGCCGTATGGGCGTGGGCCGTGTGCAGAACGGCGTCATCAAGGTGGGCCAGAGCGTGCAGGTGTGCGACTGGCACAACCCCGACGTGCATATGACCGGCCGCATCACCAAGCTGTTCGACTTCAAGGCCAACGGCCGTGAGCCCATCGAGCAGGCCGAGGCCGGCGATATCGTGGCCTTTGCCGGTCTGCCGGACATCTCCATCGGCAACACCCTGTGCGATCCCAGCAAGGTGCAGCCCCTGCCCTTTGTGAAGATCAACGACCCCACCGTGGAAATGACCTTCAGCGTCAACGACTCTCCCTTTGCGGGCAAGGAAGGCAAGTACGTCACCTCCCGCCAGATCCGCGACCGTCTGAACCGCGAACTGCTGAAGGACGTGGCTCTGCGGGTGGAGGATTCCGCCACCACCGACTCCTTCCGGGTCATGGGCCGCGGTGAAATGCACCTGTCCATCCTCATCGAGACCATGCGCCGGGAAGGCTACGAACTGCAGGTTTCTCCCCCGCACGTTCTGACCCATGAGGAGGACGGCAAGACCATGGAGCCCATGGAGCGGGTCGTCATCGACGTGCCCGAAACCTACCAGGGCGCTGTCATGACCGCTCTGGGTGCCCGCAAGGCCATCCTGATGAACATGCAGATGATGAACAGCCGTTCCCGTCTTGAGTTCCGCATGCCCAGCCGCGGCCTGTTCGGTTACCGCAGCCAGTTCCTCACCGACACCCACGGTGAAGGCATCATGAACACCATCTTCGACGGCTATGAAGAATGGTGCGGCGACATCGCCACCCGGTCCTCCGGCTCCCTCATCAGCTTTGAGACCGGCGATGCCGTGACCTACGGGCTGTTCAACGCCCAGCAGCGCGGCACCCTGCTGGTCACCCCCGGCGAAAAGGTTTACGCCGGCGAGGTCGTGGGCTACACCCCCACCGGTGAAGACATCACCGTCAACGTCTGCAAGACCAAGCACCTGACCAACACCCGCGCCTCCGGCAGCGATGATGCCCTGCGCCTGGTGCCCGTTTCCAAGTTCAGCCTGGAAGCCTGTCTGGAATTCCTGGCTCCCGACGAACTGCTGGAAGTCACCCCCGAAAACCTGCGCATCCGCAAGCGCATCCTGGACCACGACCTGCGCATGAAGGCCGCCAGCAAGAAGAAGTAATCTCTTCGGATGCCTGCCCTGTGAGATAAAACAAACCCGCCGCCCGCAAGCAGCTGCTTACGGGCGGCGGGTTTTTCTTTGTTTTTTTACAGCGCCGGACGGCAGTAGGCAAGCCGGGGACTGCCGTTGGCCAGCAGGATGCGGCCGCAGTGCACAAACCCGTTCTTGGCCAGCAGGTCCTGCATCACATGGTTGTCGGCGTGGGTGTCCGCCCGCAGGGGCAGACCTTTGGCCGCACAGAAGGCAAAGCAGGCCCGGGCCACCCCCGCGGCCTTTCCGTTGGAGGCCAGACGGTGGATGGTGAGATAGGGATTGTCGTTGGGCCACGCGCCGTCATAGATCACCTGATAGGTGGGTTCAGCCCCGGGGATGGCGCAAAAGGTCCCCACCATCTCCCCCGCTTCTTCCACCACATAGCAGACGCCCCGGGCGATCTCTTCCTCCATCAGGGCCGCCCCGGGGTAACCTTCCCGCCACTGGTGGGGGTTGCCGGTGCGCACCATAAAGGCCTTGGCGGCGGTGAAGATGTCCAGCAGGACCGGCAGGTCCCGGGGTGTGGCAGGGCGGATGGTCATGAATGAAACTCCTTACAGAAATTATTTGCCGGAATCGCCGTAGTTCTTCAGCACACGGGCGCTGGGGTCGTCCACATCGCATCCCGGCCATGCCTTGTTGGGCATCCAGAAATCCACGATCATGCCGGCCTGACCGGGATAGTACTTTTCAAACAGTTCCCGGTAGAGCAGGCTTTCCTTGGTGAAGGGACGGCAGTAGGTGTACCGGCCGGCGCGCTCGGCAAATTCCCGGTCGGTGTACTTTTCCTCGGCGTACTCCTTCAGGATGTCCACCATGGAGTGACCCACCGCGTCGGAGAAGGCGGCCTTTTCCCGCCAGAGGATGTTCTCGGGCAGCCAGTCACCCTCAAAAGCCTTGCGCAGCAGGTACTTGCCCTTGCCGTAGGTGTTCAGCTTGCGGGCCGGGTCGATGGACATGACGTACTTGACGAAATCCAGGTCTCCGAAGGGCACCCGGGCTTCCAGACTGTTCACGCTGATGGAGCGGTCCGCCCGGAGGACGTCGTACATATACAGCTCCCGCACCCGCTTCTGGCTTTCGGCCTGGAAGGCGGCGGCGCTGGGGGCGAAATCGGTATACTTGTAGCCGAAGAGCTCATCGCTGATCTCCCCGGTGAGCAGCACCCGGATGTCGGTGTGCTGGTGGATATACTTGCAGACCAGGTACATGCCCACCGAAGCCCGGATGGTGGTGATGTCCCAGGTGCCCAGCATGGCCACCACTTCCTCCAGGGAGTTGAGGACGGTGTCCTTGTCGATGATGACGTCTGTGTGGTCGGCGCCCAGATACTCGGCGGTCTGGCGGGCATACTTCAGGTCGATGGCGTCGCCGCTCATGCCGATGGCAAAGGTGCGGATGGGTTTGCGCAGCTTTTTGGCCGCAATGGCGCAGACCAGGCTGGAATCCAGGCCGCCGGACAGCAGGAAGCCCACGGGGGTGTCGGCGTCCAGCCGCTTTTCCACACCGGCAATGAGCTTTTCCCGGATGTTCTTGAGGATGGTGGGCATATCGTCCCGGTTGTAGGCGGGGGTGTCGGCGATATCGCAGTACCGCACGAACCGGCCGTTGCAGTAGTAGCTGCCGATGGGGAAGGGATAGATCTTCTTGCACAGACCAACCAGGTTCTTGGCCTCGGAGGCAAAAGCGATGGCGCCGCTGTCACTGTAGCCGTAGAACAAAGGCCGGATGCCGATGGGGTCCCGGGCCGCGATGATCCACTTTTTGCGGGCGTCATACAGCACCATGGCAAACTCCGCATCCAGATGGCGGAACATGTCCAGGCCGTATTTTTCATACAGGGGCAGGATGATCTCGCAGTCGGAATCCGACTGGAAGGTATAGCCTTCGGCCTGCAGCTGGGCCCGCACCGGGCGGAAGCCGTACAGCTCGCCGTTGCACACCACCAGACTGCCGTCCCGCTCGAAGGGCTGCATGCCCTCGGGGGTGACGCCCATGATGGCCAGACGCCCGAAGCCTAAGAAGCCGAATTCGGTTTCCAGTACCCGGTGGTCGTCCGGTCCGCGGGAAGCGGTACGCAGCAGATACGCGGTAAACTGTTCGCGGGTCAGATCATGCCCCGCATAGCCCATGACACAACACATTTGGCAGCACTCCTTTTTGCCGTTTCTTTGAACAAATGGCAAAAAAATTGACAGCCCATTCGTCCCGACTTCTTTAGGACGAATCGCTGTCTTGATCCGCGGTGCCACCTAAATTACCGCATGCCGACCAAAGCATACGGTCCCTTTCCGTATACGTTCACCTTTGAAACGCTGCCGCTGTAACGCGCGGCCTGCGGCGCCCATACTGCCCCGTGACGGGGGTTCCGTTTGCAGCTCGCGGGTGTTCTTCCCTGCCCCGGCATCGTCCCGGCTCACAGCATCTGTCGGGCTCTCTGTGCGGTGCGTGTTGGGCGGTACTTTTCCCGTTCAACGCTTTTCTCAATTGCTATGGTAGCACCGGAATCCGCCTGTGTCAAGAACAAATCCCCTGCCCCTTTGTGGAGTTGCACAAAAATGGCCCGCATTTAATTCCTAGCATTTTGCAAGGAAATGACTTGTACTTTCCCCGCCGGCATGGTATAGTATTAGCCGTAACAAAACTTACCAACAATGGGAACAAACCTATTTTGATTCGGAGGAAACCCATGCTTGAACTGAAACACGTCGGCTACGAGACCGACGATAACAAAGAGATCCTGCATGATGTGAGCCTGACGGTGAACGACCGCTTTGTGGCCATCACCGGCCCCAACGGCGGCGGCAAGTCCACCCTGGCCAAGATCATTGCCGGTATTTATCAGCCCACTTCCGGCCAGATCCTGCTGGACGGGGTGGATATCACCCACATGAGCATCACCGAGCGCGCCAACCTGGGCGTGAGCTACGCTTTCCAGCAGCCGGTGCGGTTCAAGGGTCTGCGGGTCAAGGACCTGCTGAGTCTGGCCGCCGGCAAGGACACCAGCGTGAACGAGGCCTGCTCCTACCTGAGCGAGGTGGGCCTGTGCGCCCGGGATTACATTGACCGGGAAGTGAACGCCAGCCTGTCCGGCGGCGAGCTCAAGCGCATCGAGATCGCCATGGTGCTGGCCCGGGGCACCAAGCTGTCCAT
>CALXHN010000090.1 GCA_944388105.1 uncultured Gemmiger sp.
ACCGGCAGGGGGCGCTCGATGTCCAGCTCCACCTTCTTGCCCACCATCATCTCGGTGAGCATGGCCTCGTTGGCGTCTTTGGTGGCCACGTCGCCCACATATTCGCCCCGGCGCAGGATGGCCACCCGGTCGCTGATGCTCAGCACCTCGTGAAGCTTGTGGGTGATGATGACCACGGCCTTGCCGTCCGCCTTCATGTTGCGCATGACCGCAAAGAGCTTTTCGGTCTCCTGAGGGGTCAGCACGGCGGTGGGTTCGTCCAGGATCAGGATGTCGGCGCCGCGGAACAGCACCTTGACGATCTCCAGGGTCTGCTTCTGGCTGACGCTCATCTCATAGACTTTCTGGTCCAGGTCCAGGGCAAAGCCGTATTTTTCGCAGATGGCCCGGGCCTTGCTGCGGACCTTTTTCAGGTCGAACTTTTCCCCGGGTTCCATGCACAGGGCGATGTTTTCCAGCGCGGTGAAGACATCCACCAGCTTGAAGTGCTGGTGAATCATGCCGATGCCCAGGCGCAGGGCATCCCGGGGGGAGCGGATATCCACCGCTTCATCCCCCACATAGATCTCGCCCTCATCGGGGTAATAGATGCCGGCGATCATGTTCATCAGGGTGGTCTTGCCCGACCCGTTCTCTCCCAGAAGGGAAAGGATCTCGCCGCGGCGGACTTCAAGGGTCACGTCATGGTTGGCCGTCACTTCACCGAAGGTCTTGGTGATGTGTTCCAGCCGGATGGCATACTGGGTGTTCGGCATGCGCTGCCTTCTCCTTTCACAACGGGAAGGGAAGCCCGCAAAAGCGTGAGCTTCCCTCCCGAAAATTCATGTTCAGACTGGTTCAGGCCACCGGATCGCTGTCCTCGACGATGCCGTCGATGTGCAGAGCGAAGTACGGAGCGCTGCGCAGGGTGCTTTCGTCAAAGTAGCCGTCATGGATGGCTTCCTTGGTCTCGCCCTGGTACACGGCGACAGCCTCGCCGCTGGAGTAATCATAGTAGCTCAGGTCGATGGGGGCGCTGGTCACGGTCTGGCCGTCCACGGTGAAGGTGGAGGTGTCGAACACATGCAGGCTGCCGTCCTTCAGAGCGGCTTCCACTTCGGCGACCTTGTCGGCAGTGCCTTCGGCGCATTCGGGTCCCAGCTCGGTGATGGCCACAGCGCCGTCCTCATAGCCCTTGGACCAGTCGGTGGGGATTTCCTCGCCGTTCATGGCCGCGGTGAACAGTTCCTTGTAGTAGACCTTCCAGACGTTGGTGGAAGAGGTCAGGGCCGCGGTGGGAGCGGTCTCCAGCATGTCGATGTTGTAGCCGACGGAGTAGCAGATGGTGCCGGCATCCTTCAGACGCTGGGTGGCAGCGGGAGCGCCGGTGGAGTCGGCGTGCTGGCCGACGATGACAGAACCGTTGGCGATCAGAGCCTCAGCGGCAGCGCCTTCCTTGTCGATATCGAACCAGGAGTTGGTGTACATGACTTCCATGGTGACGGTGGGGAACACGCTCTTGACGCCCAGATAGAAGGCGGTGTAGCCGGAGATGACTTCCGCATAGGGGAAGGCGCCCACATAGCCGATCTTGACGTTGCCGTCAGCGTCGAAGGAGTTGGGCTGGGTCTCCGGGGTCAGGGTGCCGTTGTCCACCAGTTCCTTCAGCTTCATGCCGGCCACCACGCCGGAGACGTAACGGGACTGGTACACAGCGGTGAAAGCGTTCTTGAAGTTGTCCAGACCGCTGATGGCGGCAAAGTCGCCGGTCATGGAAACGAAGGTGGTGTCGGGGTACTTCTCGGCGGTTTCCACCAGGTAGGTCTGATGGCCGTAGGAGTTGGCGATGACCAGGTCACAGCCCTGGCCGACCAGGTCCTCCGCAGCGTCGGAGCATTCGGCGCTTTCGGGAACCTTGTATTTCCAGATGATCTGATCCTCGGGCAGGCCGACTTCGGCGGCGGCTTCCTTGATGCCGTTGATGTGGGCGGCGCTGTAGCCTTCGGTTTCGTCACCCACCAGGATGACGCCGACCTTCAGGTCGGTGGAAGCGGAGGCGGCAGAGGCGTCCGCGGTGTCTCCGGTGGCGGCAGTGGAAGTGCTGCCGGTGGAGCCGCAGGCTGCCAGGGACAGCATCATGGCGCCGGCCATCAGAATGCCGAGCAATTTCTTCATAAGTTGGTTCTCCTTCTTTTTCATTTTTGCAAGCAAAACAAAATGAAACATGCGGCGCGCCGAATCCGGCATGCCGCCCTTACTGCTTCATTGTAGACACCTTGCCGACAATTTTCAATGCTTTTCGGGTCAATTGTAAAAAAACTGTGAATTTGTAATTTTCATCGTCATTTTTTTGGCGTGTCTCTGGAAAAAACGCACAAGGAATTTTTGAAAAAGTACGACTTTTTCGCCGTTCCTGCGAGGGCATTTGTTTTTTATGGAAGGACAGCCATAGGGCGGCCGCCGGGTTTCCGGGTCTGTGCGGGCAAGCAAAAGGCCGGTGCCCGAAGGCACCGGCCCAAAGTCTCATTTCACAAAGGAATCCCGGCTCATCGCTGTCGGGCCCGGTAACTTTCGCAGGTCTTGAGCACCAGCAGGAGCAGGGCCACGTCGATGGGGAATTTGATGATGTTCTTCACAAACCGCAGGCTGCTGAGCACCACAAAGGCCTGCCCGTACAGGAAATGCAGCCACAGCGGGGTGAGCAGGAAGTTGAAGAGCACCACCGCCATGGCCTTGCAGGCCGCCACCCGCCACAGTTTGACCGGACGGCGGTAGTACCATACCCCGTACAGGATCCCCGCCAGGATGGCGCTGAGGGTCCAGCCGGGGAAGTAGGGGCCGTTGGGGCGCAGGACATAGCCGAAGATATCGGTGACGATGCCGGAGAGTCCGGCCACCCAGGGGCCGCACAGATAGCCCATGGCAGCGGTGGCCAGGAAATCGAACCCCACCTCCAGAAGGCCGGACACCGGGATGGTGAACTGATTCAGGATGAGGTGCAGCGCCGACAGCACCGCGGCGGTGGCCAGGGTCCGGGGACGGTGCAGTTCCTGCACGGCCTGGACGAACAGCCGGTCATACAGGGTGCTGCGGGTGGAAAGGGTGTGCTGGGTCATGGTTTTTTGCCCTCCTTGTACAGGCTGGGCCGCACCCGGACCGCGCACTCCCCTGCCCCGCTGCGGGGCAAAAAAACAAGAGCACCCAACGCAAAAGGTGATGCGGGTACCCTTCTGCGGCAGCGCTCTTTCCGTGTGCAGCAGTGGGATGCGGAACCCGCACCGCGCACAAGGCTTCGTCCTGCCACAACTCCCCGTTGGTCAGGCACTTAACGCGCGGGCCCCTACTCTGCCTGTTCGGGGCGGCGGCTGACCCGCTGCCCCAAACATACGCCTTTTATTATACACCCGGAGAAGGTTTTTGCAAGATGGAGGGCAAAATGTTTCTGTGCCCGCTGCTTGCCGGGGTTGACAAGAGGCGGAGAACCCTGTATAGTGAACACTGTTCAGATTGAGGTGATGCCATTGAAACCAGCGGTCACATCCCGGCAGGAGATCCTGCAGGCCAGCCGCGCCCTGATCCGGGCCCACGGCTGGGAATCCGTGGGCATCCGCACGGTAGCCAACGCCTGCGGTGTGTCCATCGGATCCATCTACAATTATTTTGCCAACAAGAGCGAACTGGTGGCGGCCACCGTGGAAAGCGTGTGGGCGGAGATCTTTCAGCCCCCCGCAGACCCGGCGCTGTTCACCGACACCCTGGCCTGCATTGTCTGGCTGTACGGGCGGATGGCCTACGGGGCCGAGCACTACCCCGGCTTTTTCAGCCTGCATGCGGTGAGCTTTTCCGGCGTGGGCAAGGAGAAAGGCAAACGGCTGATGCAGCAGACCTGGCGGCACATCCCCCAGGAGCTGTGCCGGGTGATGCGTGCCGACCCCAAGGTGCGTCCCGGTGCCCTGGACGGTGCGCTGAGTGCCGAACAGTACGCCGAGGTGCTCTTTTCCATGATGTTCTGCGCCATGATGCGGGAGGACTACGACCCCGCCGCGGCCCTGGAACTGACCCGCCGGACGCTGTACCAATAAAACCGGACCCGCAGGAAGCGGGTTCTTTTTCGCCGATAAATGAACAATGTTCAAAAACTTTTTTGTCACAGAAAGGAGTCTTTCCTTGGTTAAAAAACATACGCTTCTGCTGCTGGCCTGTCTGGTGTGGGCCGCCGCCGGGTTCAACATCCTGCGCATCGGCCTTTCCTGCTATCCCGGGCGGGTCACCCTCTGGAACCTGCTGCTGTCCACCGTGGTGTTCGAGGTGTTCCGCCGGTTCGTCTTCGGGCGGCTGGTCCACAAGCACACCGCCCGCATCCTGGGGTATGAACAGGAACGGCAGTATTTCTGGAATTTTTTTGACGCCCCTTCCTTCGCCATTATGGCGGTGATGATGACGGGCGGCATCGGCCTGCGGGCGTCGGGACTGGCGCCCCAGGGGTTCATCGCGGTCTTTTATTCCGGCCTGGGGGCTGCCCTGCTGCTGGCCGGACTGCTGTTCGGCCTCCGCTTTGTGCGGGCGGTCCGGACTTAAACAAAGGAGGTCTTTGCCATGCAGGCAATTATGGAAACCGGTTTTGACATTCTCTATCTGGCCACGGTGCTGACCCTGGGCATCAAAATGCTGCGTCAGTGCGGCGGTCGGGCCCAGTTCCGGCTGTTCGGCGCCATGGCGGTGGTGCTGGGGGCGGGCGACGCCTTCCACCTGGTACCCCGGGCGGTGGCGCTGTGCACCACCGGGCTGGAAAACTACACCGTGGCCCTGGGCGCCGGCAAGTGGATCACCTCCATCACCATGACGGTTTTCTACGTGCTGCTGTACTATGTTTGGCGGCTGCGGTATGAGGTCAGCGGGCGCCGGGGTCTGACCGGCCTGGTGTGGGTGCTGGCAGCCCTGCGCATCGGACTGTGCATGATGCCCCAGAACCGCTGGCTCAGCGCCGATGCCCCCTTGAGCTGGGGTATCTGGCGCAATCTGCCCTTTGCGGCGCTGGGCCTTGTCATCATTGTCCTGTTTTACCGCAGCGCCCGGGATCACGGGGACAAGGCCTTCCGCTGGATGTGGCTGACCATTGTGCTGAGCTTTGCCTTCTACATTCCGGTGGTGCTGTGGGCGGACGCCGTGCCCATGATCGGCATGCTGATGATCCCCAAGACCTGCGCCTATGTGTGGACGGTGGCCATCGGCTGGCGGGCCATGAAGGCCGAAGCCTGAACCCTATCCCCCGTTTTTGACAAAATGCCGCCCGAGCGGGAAGTCATTCCTGCCCGGGCGGCATTTTTACTTTACAGGGGTTTGCACGCAAAAGGCCCCCGTCCGTTGGGACGGGGGCCTGTAAGGTCTGCTTACTTCGCAACCTTTTCCTTCAGACGGCCGCTGGCCTTGAAGCCCGGAATGGCGGTGGGCTTGAGCTGGCTGGTGACCTTGGTCTTGGGGTTGGTAAAGTTCTTGGTCTGGCGCTCACGCATCTCAAAGCGGCCAAAGCCGGCGATGGTGACCTTTTCCCCATCCCGGAGGACATCCCCGATGGTACCGAAAATACCATCCATGACCTTTTCGACCTGGGCGGCGCTCAGACCGGAATCGTTGGCGACTTTGGTAATCAACTGCGATCTTGTCATTTGCTTTTATCTCCTGTTTCATCGGGCCGCCTGCGGGCTTTCCCTGCCCCGCAGCGGGCATCCGTTTAGATTGTCGCTACCAATTATATGAAAAATATGGCGCAGAATCAAGGGATTTTGCAAAAATCGGCAGCCCGGAAACAAAAATTGTCAATTGTGATAAAAAGCACGGACAAGGGCGCGTCAAAGTTTGGCGGATTGAGAAAAATGTGTTTTATTTCACCGTCGGGTCGCGGTGCAAAGTGGCAATATCCACCAGCTCCATCTTGCTGATGTCGTGGTCGCCACGCAGGGCGTCCACCAGCACACGGGCGGTGTCCAGGGCGGTGATGCAGGGGATGGAAAGCTCGGTGGCCTTACGGCGGAACTTGACCGAATCCCGGTGGGGGTCACGGCCGTGGGGGCTGGTGGAGATGATGTAATCCACCAGTCCGCTTTCCAGCAGGTCGATGGCGTTGGGGCGTTCCCCGCTGACCTGGCGCACCACGCTGCAGGGGATCATCTGGCTGTTCAGGTACCGGGCAGTGCCGGCGGTGCCGTAGATCTTGTAGCCGTAGTCATGCAGTTTCCAGGCCAGTTCGGCGGCTTCCTTCTTGTCCGCATCCTTCACCGAGATGATGACACAGGAGCCGGGGCCGGGGGTCTTGAACTGGTAACCGGCACCCACCAGGCCTTTCATCATGGCCTCGTGGAAGGTGGGGGCGATGCCCAGCACTTCGCCGGTGGACTTCATCTCGGGGCCCAGCATGGTGTCCACACCATGCAGCTTCAGGAAGCTGTACACCGGCACCTTGACGGCGTAGTAGGGGCTCTTGCCGCCCCGCCACAGACCGGTGCCGTAGCCCATATCCTTGAGCTTTTCGCCCAGGGTGCAGCGCACGGCCAGGTCCACCATGGGCACACCGGTGACCTTGCTGATGTAGGGCACGGTACGGGAGGAACGGGGGTTGACCTCAATGACATAAACCTTGCCGTTCTGCACCGCATACTGCACGTTAACCAGGCCCACCACCTTCAGTTCCCGGGCGAAACGGCCGGTGTAATCCACCAGGGTGTCGATGACGCTCTGGGGGAAGTCGTAGGGCGGGTAGACGCAGATGGAGTCGCCGGAGTGTACACCGGTGCGCTCGATCTGCTCCATGATGCCGGGAACCAGATAGTCCTCGCCGTCGCAGATGGCGTCCACCTCACACTCGGTGCCGTAGATGTACTTGTCCATCAGCACGGGGTGGGACATGTCCACATGGGCGGTGATGACGCCCATGTACTCCACCACGTCGGCGGAGTTGTAGGCCACGATCATGTTCTGGCCGCCCAGCACGTAGGACGGACGCATCAGAACGGGATAGCCCACTTCCTCGGCGGCCTTGAGGGCTTCGTCCAGGGTGAAGACGGTACGGCCCTCGGGACGGGGGATGCCGCAGCGCTCCAGCAGCTCGTCGAAGCGTTCCCGGTCCTCGGCCTCGTCGATGGCGTCGGCGGGGGTGCCCAGGATGGGCAGGCCCACTTCATCCATATGCTTGGCCAGCTTGATGGCGGTCTGGCCGCCGAACTGCACCAGGCAGGCGTCGGGCTTTTCGGTGGCGATGACATTGTCCACGCTCTCGGGGTTCAGGGGGTCGAAGTACAGGCGGTCGCCGGTGTCGAAGTCGGTGGAGACGGTCTCGGGGTTGTTGTTGACCAGAACGGCCTCACAGCCGTGCTTCTTCAGCGTCCAGACGGCGTGGACCGAGCAGTAGTCGAACTCGATGCCCTGGCCGATGCGGATGGGGCCGGAACCGAAAACCAGCACCTTCTTGCGGGACTTGTCGCTGTGGTCGGCGATGAAGCCGGCGGCTTCGTTGTCCTCGTCGTAGGTGGAGTAGAAATAGGGGGTGCGGGCGGCAAATTCCGCAGCGCAGGTGTCCACCATCTTGAACCCGGCATGCAGGTCTTTCACCGGCAGCTCGGAGGCGCCGGACAGACGCAGGATGGTCTTGTCCAGGAAGCCGTATTTCTTGGCTTCCAGATACTTTTCACGGGTGAGCTCGCCCTGCTTCAGGCCCAGTTCCAGGTTGGCCAGATGCTGCATCTTGTCCAGGAACCACCAGTCGATCTTGGTGATATCGTAGATGGTCTTGTGGTCCACGCCCCGCTTGAGGGCTTCATAGACACAGAAGGCGCGCTCGGAGTCCTGCACATGCAGGTGCTCGATGATCTCCTCGGTGGAGAGTTTCTCGAAATCGGGCAGGGTCAGGGTATCCATGCCCAGCTCGATGGAGGAGACCGCCTTCATCATGGCGTGCTCGAAGTTGTTGCCGATGGCCATGACTTCACCGGTGGCCATCATCTGGGTGCCCAGGGACTTGTCCGCATAGACGAACTTGTCGAAAGGCCACTTGGGGTACTTGACCACCACGTAGTCCAGGGCGGGCTCAAAGCAGGCGCAGGTCTCGCCGGTGACGTCGTTGGTGATCTCGTCCAGGGTGTAGCCCAGGGCGATCTTGGTGGCCACCTTGGCGATGGGGTAGCCGGTGGCCTTGGAGGCCAGGGCGGAGGAGCGGGACACACGGGGGTTGACCTCGATGACCGCGTACTCGAAGCTGTCCGGCTTGAGGGCGAACTGGCAGTTGCAGCCGCCCTCGATGCCCAGCTCGGTGATGATGTCCAG
>CALXHN010000091.1 GCA_944388105.1 uncultured Gemmiger sp.
CATCCTGCCCGGGATATGCAGGACACCTTCTATGTGGCCGAGGACATCGTGCTGCGCACCCAGACCAGCGGCGGCCAGATCCGCGTCATGGATGCGGAGCGCCCGCCCATCAAGGTGCTGGTACCCGGCCGCGTCTTCCGCTCCGACTCCGACGCCACCCATTCTCCCATGTTCCACCAGATGGAAGGTCTGGTGGTGGACAAGGGCATCACCCTGTGCGACCTGCAGGGCATGCTGGACAAGTTCGTCCAGGCCCTCTTCGGACCCGAGGTCAAGACCCGTCTGCGTCCTTCCTACTTCCCCTTCACCGAACCCAGCGTGGAGGTGGACGTTTCCTGCTTTGAGTGCGGCGGCAAGGGCTGCAGCCTGTGCAAGCACACCGGCTGGATCGAAGTGCTGGGCGCCGGCGTGGTGCACCAGAACGTGCTGCGCAACTGCGGCATCGACCCCGAAGTGTATTCCGGCTTTGCCTTCGGCATCGGCATCGAGCGGATCGCCATGCTCAAATACGGCATCAACAACATCGGCCTGATGTTTGAAAACGACCTGCGCTTCTTGCAGCAGTTCAAGGGCTAAGGGAGGAAGAAACCAATGAAAGTACCGTTCAGCTGGCTGAAACAATATGTCGATATCGACGTGACCCCCGAAATCCTGCAGGAAAAGCTTTTCTCCTGCGGCTTCGAGGTGGAAGAACTGATCTATCTGGGTGCCGAGATCTCCAAGGTGGTCGTGGGTGTTGTCACCGAGGCCGTCCCCCAGGAAGGCACCCATCTGCACATCTGCAAGGTGGACTGCGGCCCCTACGGCCATGATATCCAGATCTCCACCGGTGCCCCCAACGTGTATGTGGGCATGCACACCCCCGCCGCGCTGGATGGCGCCACCCTGCCCGGCGGCGTCACCATCAAGGCCAAGCCCCTGCGCGGCGTGGAATCCAACGGCATGCTCTGCTCCGGCGAGGAACTGGGCCTGAATGAGGACCTGTATCCCGGCGCCGAAGTCTATGGCCTGCTCGACCTGCCCAAGGACACCGTCCCCGGCGACGACATCCGCAAGGTGGTGGGCCTGGATGAGTATATCTTTGATATCTCCATCACCGCCAACCGCTCCGACTGCCAGAGCATCCTGGGCATTGCCCGGGAGGTGGCTGCCGTGCTGGGCAAGCCCCTGAAGATGCCCGCCACCGACTACACCACCACCGATTATAAGGACCCCCGCCTGTCTATCACGGTGGAAGCCCCCGACATCTGCCCCCGCTACATGGGCCATTATGTGCGCAATATCACCTGGGGCCAGTCTCCCCGGTGGATGCGCCGTCAGCTGGCGCTGTGCGGCCTGCGCAGCATCTCCAACGTGGTGGATATCACCAACTACGTCATGCTGGAGATCGGCCAGCCCATGCATGCCTTTGACATGAACACCCTGGAAAGCTGCCAGATCATCGTCCGCCGCGCCGCGGAAGGGGAGACCATCACCACCCTGGACGGCAAGGAGTTCGCCCTGACCAACCAGAACCTGGTCATCTGCGACGGCCACAAGCCGGTGGCCCTGGCCGGTGTCATGGGCGGTCTGAACAGCGAGATCACCGAGAACACCACCCAGCTGCTGTTCGAGTCCGCCAAGTTCGCCCGGGACAACATCCGCAAGACCGCCCGCGGCCTGGGCCAGAACACCGACGCTTCCGCCCACTATGAGAAGGGCGTCTCCGAGTACACCACCGAGCTGGGCATGGCCCGCGCTCTGCACCTGATCCAGGAACTGAACTGCGGCGAAGTCACCGCCAGTGCCTTTGACGTGTCCGCCGGTGCTTCCCGGGAAGGCAAGCGCTTCTCCGCCCGCATCAGCCGCATCAACGCCATCCTGGGCATTGAAGTTCCCACCGAGGTGGTGCTGGATATCCTCAAGCGTCTGGACTTCCAGGTGGAGCTGCAGGATGACCATGACACCATGCAGGTGGTAGCCCCCCGCTGGCGGGAGGATATCGAGGTAGGCGAGCCCGATCTGGCCGAGGAAGTCATCCGGGAATATGGCTACGAGCACATCAAGCCCACCTTCCTGAAGAACGCCACCGTCACCAACGGCGGCCTGAACCCGGACCAGCAGCGGCAGGCCCGTGCCAAGAACACCGTCTGCGCCCAGGGCTTCTATGAGGCCATCACCCTGGCTTTCTACGCCGACGCCGACCTGGATGCCCTGCACATTGCCGCCGATGCTCCCGAGCGCAACGTGGTGCGCATCCTCAACCCCCTGACTTCCAACCTGACCATCATGCGTCCGCTGCTGGCCCCGTCCCTGCTGAACGTGGTGGTGGAAAACCTGAAGAAGGGCAACACCGCCGGCCGCCTGTTCGAGCTGGCCAACGTCTACGCTCCTGCCGAGAGCATCAACCAGCTGCCCAACGAGACCCTGCACCTGGGGCTGGCCGCCTTCGGCGAGAAGGAGGACTTCTTCGCCCTCAAGGGCGCCATCGAAGCCCTGGGCGCCGCCTTCGGCGTGACCTTCGACTACCGCCGTGCCCAGAACACCCCCTGGCTGCACCCCGGCATCTCCGCCGACATCCTGTGCGGCGAGGAGAAGATCGGTGTTTTCGGCAAGCTGGCCAATGATGTGACCGCCGAGCTCAAGCTGCCCAAGGACAGCCGGGACAACCAGAAGATCTTCCTGGCGGAGATCGACTGGCCCGCCCTCATGGCTCACCGCCGTCAGGCCCTGCGCTATGCTCCCATCTCCGAGTTCGCCTCGGTGGCCCGTGACCTGGCTCTCGTGGCCGACGAGGAGACCGCCTGCGGCGATATCATCGCCGAGATGCACCGCGCCTGCCCCAGCCTGGGCGACGTGGAGCTCTTCGACATCTACCGCAGCGAGTCGGTGGGTGCCGGCAAAAAGAGCATGGCCTTCACCCTGCATTTTGTGCCTGCCGGCAAGGCTCTGGCGCCCGAGGAGATCGACCGCTTTGTCAAGAAGATCCTGGGCAACCTGAAATATCGGCTGAACGTAGAGATCCGCTGATCTTGCCAGCCTGAATAAAATCAAAGCCCCGCTGTACCTTTCCCGGTACGGCGGGGCTTTCTTGTATGAAAAGTCGGGCGATTCAGTGGGCGACGGTATTGTTGATGACCAGCAGGTCCCCGTCCTCCAGCACGGTGTCTCCGTTGGGGATCAGATACTCCTGTCCCCGGCGGATCAGCACAATCAGCGCGCCGGCCCGACGGGGCAAATCGGCCAGACGGCGGCTTTCGGGCAGGTCCTGGATGTTGACCACCTTTTCGGTCAGGGTGGCGGCGGGGGCCTTGTCCTGCTCCAGGGCGCAAAGGACCAGCAGGTCTCCCGGCTGCAATACGGTGCTGCCGGAGGGCACCAGCGTCTGGTCGCCGCGCTGCAGGCTGATCAGGATGGTGCCCGGGGGCAAAAGGATCTCCCGCACCGCCTTGCCGCACCAGGCATGACCGGCGGGCACAGCGATCTGGATGAACTGCACCGGGGCTTCATCCACATAGTCGTTGAACGTTTTGAGAATATTGCCCTGGGTATCGATCATGTCCAGACGTCGGGCCGCGGCGGGCAGCAATGATCCCTGGACCAGGATGGAGAAGAGCACCACCACAAACACGATGTGGAAGATATCCATCTCGATGTAGGCGGGGCTGATGACTGCCATCACCGCAAAGACGACCGAGGCCGCACCCCGCAGCCCAGAAAAGGAGACCAGCAGTTTCTGCCCCACACTGCCCCGGAAGGGAGTCATGAGCAAGAACACCGCCGCAGGGCGGGCCACCAGGGTCAGGAACAAGGCAATGCCCAGCCCCGGCAGCAGCACCGCCGGCATCCGGGAAGGGTAGGAGAGAAGCCCCAGCACAAAGAACAGGATCATCTGCATGATGCTGGTGATGCCGTCAAAGAAGGGGACCAGCGTTTCCTTGTGTCCGATTTCGCCGTTGCCCAGGAGGATGCCCGCGATATACACACTCATGAAGCCGTTTCCGCCCAGCAGGGTGGGGGCGGCGTAAGCCAGCAGCGCGGCTGCCACCACCACAATGACGTCTGATCCGGGAAAGGAAAACCGCACCCGGCGCAGCAGCCACAGCACCGCGGCCCCCACACCGAAACCGAAGACCAGCCCGAAGGCCAGCTGTTTCACCAGCAGCAGTGCCGCACCGCCCGGGGTGATGCCGGTTTCCATGGCAGCCAGCAGCACCGCGGTGAGCATATAGGCGAAGGGGTCGTTGCTGCCGCTCTCCACTTCCAGCAGGGAGTCGGTGTTTTCTTTCAGGGCCAGGTTCCTGGCACGCAGGATGGAAAACACCGAGGCCGCGTCGGTGGAACCCAGCACCGCCCCGCACAAAAGACCCTGCAAAAGGGGCATCCTCAGCACCAGATGGCAGAACCCGCCGGTGAGCAGGGCGGTCAGCAGGGTGCCGACGCTGGAAAGCAGGATGGACGGCACCGCCACCGGGCGGGCGGCACGCCAGTTGGTGCCGAAACCGCCGTAAAACATGATGAAGACCAAGGCCACCGAGCAGATCTGTTCGGTGACGGCGTAATCGTCAAAAGCGATCTTGAACAGCCCGTCCGAACCGAACAGCATGCCCAGAAACAGGAATACCAGCAGCGCCGGAATCCCCAGCCGGGAACTCAGCTTCAGAAAGACCGTGCAGGCCAGCATGACCACGGCCGCGAACAATAGCAAAGATGCGAGCATGAACCCTTCCTTTCCCTGTGTGAATCAAAAATGCGTACTGTAATAACTATACCACACCGTCCGCACGCCTGCCAAGTAAAACGGCAGCACAAGCAACCGGTTTTGATTTTTCGGAAATTATGCCTCAAAACATAACAATCTTCGGAAAAGCAGTCAAAATAGTTCTGCTAAGCGGCAGCTGCCGGTTTTTGACTTGCTCTGCGGCCGGATTCATGGTATTCTATACGAAGTACGCGACTCTGCTTTGAAAAGTCTTTATGGTGTAAGAAACTGGAAAGGGAGAATGCGTGCGGCGGACGACCGTTGCCCTTGACGGTCGTCCGTTTTTTATAACCGCCGGCAGGCCCAAGGTGGACATTTGCCTGAAAATCGCATATACTTAAAAAATCATGTGACAAACACATCCTGTGAAACAGGATACGGAACGGAGGGAACCCATATGTGTGGAATCGTTGGCTTTACCGGTCGTGCGCAGGCCGCGCCGATCTTGCTGGACGGCTTGGCCAAACTGGAATACCGCGGGTATGACTCGGCCGGTCTGGCCGTGCAGGAAGCGGCCGGCAAGATTGAGGTGGTCAAGGCAAAGGGACGTCTGCGCGTTTTGAGCGAGATGACCGACGGCGGCAACGCCGTCCCCGGTACCTGCGGCATCGGCCATACCCGCTGGGCCACCCACGGGGAGCCTTCGGTGGTCAACGCCCATCCCCATTACAGCCGGGATGAAAAGATCGCGGTGGTGCATAACGGCATCATCGAAAACTACCAGGAACTGAAAGACTGGCTCACCAACCGCGGATTCAATTTTGTGTCCCAGACCGACACCGAGGTGGTGGCCCAGCTCATCGATTACTATTATACCGGGGAGGCGGCCGGCGATCCGCTGAACGCCATCACCCGCATGATGCTGCGGGTGCGCGGGTCCTATGCGCTGGGTGTGCTCTTTGCGGACCAGCCCGGTGTGGTGTATGCCGTGCGCAAGGACAGCCCCCTCATTGTGGGCCGCGCCGAGGACGGCAACCTCATTGCCTCCGATGTGCCTGCCCTTCTCAAGTACACCCGCACCGTCTATTACATCGACAACCTGGAGATCGCCCGCCTGACCCCCGATTCCATCGAATTCTTCAACATTGACCGGGAACCGGTGGAAAAGCAGGCCACCACCATTGAGTGGGATGCCGAAGCGGCGGAAAAGGGCGGCTACGAGCATTTCATGATGAAGGAGATCCACGAGCAGCCGGCCGCCGTGCGGGACACCCTGAGCCCCCGCATCAAGGACGGCAAGGTGGACCTGAGCGAGCTTTCCCTGGACGAGGAAGCCATCCGGGCGGTGCGACGCCTCTACATCGTGGGCTGCGGCTCTGCCTACCATGTGGGCGTGGCGGCCCGCTATGTCTTCGAGAGTCTGGCCCGGGTCCCGGTGGAGGTGGACGTGGCCAGCGAGTTCCGGTACCGTGACCCGGTGCTGGAGCCGGATTCTCTGGCCATCATCATCAGCCAGAGCGGCGAGACCGCCGATACCCTGGCTGCTCTGCGCCTGTGCAAGGACCGGGGCGTGCGCACCATCGGCATCGTCAACGTGGTGGGGTCTTCCATCGCCCGGGAGGCCGACGCCACCCTGTACACCTGGGCCGGCCCGGAAATCGCCGTGGCCACCACCAAGGCCTACAGCACCCAGCTGGCCGCCTGCTACCTGCTGGCCATTGCCTTCGGGCAGCAGCGGGGTGTGCTGGATGAGGACCGCGCCGCCGCCTTGGTGGCGGAACTGCAGGCCCTGCCGGACAAGATCGAAAAGACCCTCACCGACAAGGAGCGCATCCAGTGGTTTGCCAGCAAATATGCCAACGCCCATGACGTCTTTTTCATCGGCCGCGGTCTGGACTACGCGGTGGCCCTGGAAGGCAGCCTGAAATTCAAGGAGATCAGCTACATCCACTCCGAAGCCTTCGCGGCAGGGGAGATGAAGCACGGCCCCATCTCCCTGGTGGAGAAGGGCACCCTGGTGGTGGGCATCCTGACCCAGCCCGACCTGTACGAAAAGACCGTCTCCAACCTGGTGGAAGCCAAGAGCCGGGGCGCCTTCCTCATGGGGCTGACCAGCTACGGCAACTACAACATCGAGGACACCGCCGGCTTCACCGTCTATGTCCCCAAGACCGACCCCCACTTTGCCATCAGCCTGTCGGTCATTCCGCTGCAGCTGCTGGCCTACTATGTGAGCTGCGCCAAAGGTCTGGATGTGGATAAGCCCCGCAACCTGGCCAAAAGTGTCACGGTGGAATAAAACTGAACATTAGGAGCACAATTGTCTGATTTGCCAAAATTTTTTTGGTGATTTTGTGCGTCTTTTGCTCCGTTTGCCCCCTGTTAGTAGGGACAAACGGAGCAATTTTGTGTTATAATACAAGCCGAAGTCAAAATTTTTGTGCGGGGAACGGCGTTGCGGTCCAGTTTGCCCCGCCATATACTGTGGCAGGGATGGCCGTTTTTTGTCCGGGCCGTCCAGTCTGCCGGATAACAGGGAAGACAGAACGAATGAAGAAAACCAACGAACAACTGATCAAGGGCCTGCCCCGCCGCATCCTGCTCATGCTGCTGGACTGCGGTTTGATCGTGCTTTGCTATTATATCGCCATCCTGCTGCGTTTTGACGGCGCTCAGCAGTATCTGCGCCCCGAAGTCATCGGAACATTCCTGCAGTATATGCCCTATATGCTTCTGACCTATATGGTCGTGTTCTGGTTCGGCGGGCTGTATGAGATCATGTGGGAGTATGCCGGCATGCGGGACCTGGCCAGGCTGATGTGTCTTTCCGGACTGGCCACCGGTTTCATTATGATGGCCGACCTGCTGCTGATGCCCATCGGCGGCGGTGTGCTTTATCGTACCGTGCTGATCATTGGTGCGGTACTCAACATTGCGGCGGTGGCCGGTGTGCGGTTTTTGTGGCGGCTGTTGCGGACCTTGCGGCAGTATACCAGCAGCACGCCCAAGGCGGCCCGTACCGCCCGGGACAAAACGCCTCTGCTCATTGTGGGCGCGGGCAATGCCGGTGCCTGGGCCGTCAACCTGTGCAAGACCAAAAACTCCACCTTCGGCAACCCGGTGGTCATTGTTGACGATGACCTGACCAAAAAGAACCTGCGTGTGCAGGGCGTTCCGGTGCGGGGCACCATCTCGGACATTCCCGAACTGGTGCGCAAATACCATATTGTAGAGATCGTCATCGCCATCACCACCCTGAAAGGCGAGCGCCTGCGGGAGGTCATCAACCTCTGCAACTCCACCCACTGCCGGGTGCGGATGCTCAACGATCCCCAGGCGGTGGACGAGAGCGGCAAGCCGGTGGTGGCGGGCCTGCGTGAACTGAACACCGCAGACTTCCTCTCCCGGGACGAAATTCAGCTGAACAACGCCCAGATCTCCGAATATCTGCACGACAAGATCGTGCTGGTCACCGGCGGCGGCGGGTCCATCGGCAGCGAGCTCTGCCGCCAGATCATGCGCTACAGCCCCCGCCAGCTGCTGATCTTCGATATCTACGAAAACTGCGCCTATGAGCTGGAG
>CALXHN010000092.1 GCA_944388105.1 uncultured Gemmiger sp.
TACGGCAAGGGCAAGATCCCGGTGCTGGTAGGGCCCTATACCGGCTATAACTTTGAGGATACCCGCCGCAGCATGAACAGTTCCAAGCGGTACCGGTGGTACGGCATGACCGATGCCATGGGCAACGAGCTGGAACCTTTTGTGGACGTGAACAAGGACAAGATGACCCTGACCCTGTCCAACGGCGACGCCGAGAACCCCAAGGAGGAGAGCTGGGAGCTGGTGGTGGTGGGCACCATGGCCCTGGACGAAAAGAACTACTGGACCCAGAGCGGCATTGTGCTGCGTCTCAAGGACATGAAGATGCTCATGGAGGAGTACAACAAGCTCATCAAGAACAACAACGATACCTCCACCACCCAGTACAACCAGGTTTATGTGAAGGTGGATGAGATTGACAATGTGGATGAGGTCAGCGAGGCCATCAAAGAGCAGGGCTTCGGCACCTATTCCATGTCCGACACCCGCAAGGAAATGCAGAAGCAGGTAGCCCGCAACCAGCTGATGCTGGGTGGTCTGGCGGCCATCAGCCTGTTTGTGGCGGCGCTGAACATTGCCAACACCATGACCATGGCCATCTACGAGCGCACCCGGGAGATCGGCGTCATGAAGGTGCTGGGCTGTGAGCTGCGCAACATCCGCCGGATGTTTCTGATCGAAAGCGGGTTCATCGGCTTCATCGGCGGGGTGGTGGGCGCCGTGCTCAGCCTGCTGGTGGGGCTGGTGCTCAACAACCTCACCCTGATCGCCAGCCTGGTCATGATGCTTTTGCAGAGCATGGGCATCAACGTGTATTTTGACATCACCAGCCTGCTCAGCGGCGGCGGCATGTACACCGGTTCCACCGTCATCTCCATCATTCCGCCCTGGCTCATCGCGGCGGCCCTGGCCTTTGCCACCGTCATCGGCATCCTGTCCGGCATCGCCCCGGCCAACCGGGCGGTGAAGATCAGCGCCCTGGAAGCCATCCGGCACGAATGATCCTCTTTTCATACCGCACAAAAGCGCCCCTGCCATACGGCAGGGGCGCTTTGCTGTATCCATTTACCGGAAGGTTTTCCCGGGCAATCTTATGCGGTCTTGTTGTAGAAGATCTCGGCCAGAGGGGAGCTGCGGTCCAGGAACAGCACATTGTCCCCGCTGCCCTGCAGGCTGGCCCGGGCGGCGTCCAGGCTGCGCACAAAGCTGTAGAATTCCGCCTTCTGGGGGTCGGCGTAAGCATCGGACAGGATGCGCATGTACTCCGCCTCGCCCTCGGCTTCCAGCTTTTCGGCATCGGCCTGGGCGGCACTGAGCATGATCTGCACCTCCTTGTCGGTCTGGCTGCGGATCATCTGGGCCTCGCTCTCGCCCTGGGCGGTGTAGCTGGCGGCAATGTTGTTCCGCTCGCTGATCATGCGGGTGTAGACCGCCTCCTTGTTGTCGTCGGGCAGGTCCAGGTGTTTGGTCTCCACGGCGATGAGCTCCACCCCGTAGGCGTCCAGGTTATCCCCCACCCCGTCCCGGATGGCCCCGGCCAGGGCGCCGCTGCGGCCGCTGATGACCTCCGCCTGGGTCATGCCGGAGATGGTGTTCTTCATGCTGTTGTACACCAGGTTGGAAAGGCGGCTTTCGGCGTTGGCCACGCTGCCGTTCAGGGTCTGGATGAACTTCTGGGGATCGGTGATCTTCCAGAGGATGAAGCTGTCCGCCACCATGGTCTTTTTGTCCTGGGTGATCACGTCGGACACCGGCAGGTCATACAGCAGCACGGTGTTGGGCATCTTGTCCACCGTCTGGATCACCGGCACCATAAAGCTGATACCCGGCCGGGAGCGGATGCTCACCACCCGGCCGAACTGCCGGATGACCGAATATTCATTGCTGCGGGTCACCACCATGCTGCCGTTGACCAGCAGCACGGCCAGGACCACCACCAGCACTGTCACGGCCCATCGGGCCGTTTTCTTGGTTGTCTTTTCCATCTATGTACACTCCTCTTGCTTACTCGGTGGTTTCGGGTGCGGAGGCAGCGGCCGGGGCGGCGGTATCGCTCATGTCGAACATGTCCAGCCGGGTGCCGGACCCGTCGGTGATGATGACCCGCAGCCCGGGCAGCACGTCCTCCATGGTCTCATAGTACATCCGCTGCTTGGTGATGGCCGGATACTTCACATACTCGGCGTACATCTCGTTGAAGCGGGCCACCTGGCCGTTGGCTTCGTTGATGCGGCTCTCCTTGGCGGCCTCGGCGTTCTGGCGCACCTGGTCGGCCTGGGCCTCGGCGGCGGGCAGCTGTTCGCTGCGGTATTTGTTGGCGTTGTTCACGGCGGTGTCGGCGCCCTGTTTGGCGTTCTCCACTTCCTTGAAGGCGGCCAGCACCTCCGCCGTGGGGGGCTCGGCGTCCTGGATGGTCAGATTGACCACCTGCAGGCCGATGGCTTCGGCCTCGATGCGGGCGGCCAGCTTGTCCTTGATCTCGCTCTGGATCTGGTTCTTGCCGGTGGTGATGACCTCATCCACCGGGTACAGCCCGATGGTGTCCCGGATATAACTCTGGGCCAGGGTGCGCAGGATCAGGGTGGGTTCCTGGCTGGCATACAGATAAGCCACCGGGTCCACCACCCGGTATTCCAGGAAAAAGTCCACATTCACAAAGTTCAGGTCGCTGGTGATCATCAGGCTTTCGCTGATGGTGGACTCGTTGGTGGCGCTGTCGTAACCGATGGAAATGCCCTTGATGGTCATGTCCACCTTCTGTACCCGCTGTATAAAGGGGATCTTGAAATGCAGGCCGCTGGTGGATACGGTGTGGGGCACCCCGAAGGTGGTGATGACGGCGTTTTCCTGTTCGCGGATGCTGTAGACGGAATTGCCCAGCAGCACCAGCACCAGGACGACCAGCACCGCCACCAGCCCCAGCCCCCGCAGACGGCGGGCGCCTTTGGCGGCGCCGTCCCCCTGGGGCATGCGGAAATTCAGATTCAGGTTCATGGTACTCCTCCTTGCCAATGAGATTTGGCACAGCCCGGGTCAGGGTCGGCGGGGCGGGTCCGGGCGAACCGCCCCCGAAACGAAAAGATAAACAAAAAAGACTTTTGCCCCAGGCATCACCTGTGGTAAAAGTCTTGTCAACCCTTGCCGGGGGCTTGAATATCCGAGCCTTGCGGCTGTGCTTGTCGGAATCCAACACAACGGGCGTTGTGCAACTACTCCCTTTCGTTAGGATGTATCATATCATATTGTTATTTTATTGTCAATAAGGCGGTTTCACAATTTTCACACATAAAATTGTGGAAGTTCCACAAAAAAAGCGGACGGTCCTGCAGCAGACCGCCCGCTTTTGGGTTCAGAATTCGCCCAGCAGAATCTCTTTCATAGCGCGCTTGGGCACGCAGTAATCCCGGTTTTCGTCCAGGTAGTACCGCACGTCGTCCCCCTGCATGGGGACCACACGGCTGTGGTGGGCGGGATAGCCCAGGGCCACCACGCTGTGCAGCCGCAGGCGTTCCTGCTTATCCAGGCCCAGCAGGGTCTTGATGGCGGGACGGTCGATGGCGCCCATAATGCAGCTGCCCACCCCGTGGCCCCAGGCCGCGGCGGTCAGACTGCCCAGAGCCAGCCCCGCGTCGGTGTCGTTGACCCCGGGCAGGCTTTCGTCCTGGAACACCGCGATGAAGGCGGTGGGGGTCTCCCCTGCCTTGGGCTGGCCCTGTTCCGGCGGCAGGAAGGCCGCCCAGCGCACCAGACGGTTCATCTCGGCCACCACGCTGGGGGTCTGCACCAGCACATATTTCAGGGTCTGGCGGTTGGCACCGCAGCTGGCGATGCGGGCCGCTTCCAAGGCATCCCGCAGCACTTCCTCGGGCACGGGTTTGGGCAAAAACCGCCGGTAGGTACGGCGGCCCCGCAGGAATTCCATCACATCTTGCATGGGCTACATCTCCTTGTTCTTCCGATTCGGGCCGCGCCCGCTTTTCTTTATTTTTATTATAGCACAGCCGTTTCAGGAATCAATCACCGTTTGGGTGCGCCCGATGCCCACCACGGCAGCGGTGAGCTTTTTCCAGGTGTTGCAGCCGCAGACGCCGTCGGCGGTGAGCCCGAAACTGCGCTGGGCCCCCTGCAGGGCGGTATAGGTCCTGCTGCCGAAGATGCCGTCCAGGGTGCCGGTGCTGTAGCCCAGGGCGTTGAGGGCATCCTGCAGGATCAGCACATAGGTGCTGCGGTCCCCCTTGCGGCAGGTGGGGTAGCCCGCGGTGGTGCCGGAACAGGCGGGTGTGCCGTACCGGCGGTCAAAGTGGACCCAGGTGGGGGTCATGGACAAGGGTTCCACATACCCCCAGGCCCCGGTGGCTGTGGCGGCGGCGTGGATCTTGCGGCGGTTGGCGGCGGTGGTGCTCTGTCCCACGTCGAAAGCCACCCCGGCGTAGTGCTGGCTGGCGGTGCCGTGGCCGCCCTCCCAGATTCGCTTGAAGGCGTACCCCACCGGAATGCCCGCCCCGTAGGTACGGCGGGTCAGGTTCCAGGCTTCCATGGCGGCGGTGGTGGTCCACAGCACGGCGGCGTTGGAGGAGCCCCGGAATTCCCGCAGGGTCAGGGTATTGCCGTAGCTGTAGGGCATGGGATCGTTCTCACTCAGATCCCGGTAGATCAGGAATTTGTTGGCATAAACATCGTACACAAACAGTTTGGCCATAGCGGTCCCCTTCTTTCTGCGGCGCTCAGCTTTCCTGTGCCGCGTACGGGGCCGCAGCCGCACGCAGACTCAGCCAGGTGGCGTCATCCACCACGCCCACCGGGTCCAGGCCCACCTTTTCCTGGTAGGCTTCCAGCACCGCCAGGGTCTGGGCGTCCAGCACCCCGGTCTCCTCCACAAAGCTGTAGCCGCAGTAGACGCTGCCCAGCACGTTGAGCCACTGCTGGACCTGCAGCACGGCGGGACCGGCGCTGCCCGCCGCCAGAGCGGCCCCCGGCCAGACGCCCGCCGGTTCCGGCGCCGCAGCGGAGGGGGTGACGGTGTACAGAGCGGCGGCGGCATCCGCAAAGGTCTGCCAGTCTTCCGGCCCCACCTGCCCGGTCACCGGCAGGTTCAGCAGCTTCTGGGCTGCCCGTACGGCCAGTTCCACCGCCGCATCAAAGACATCGGTCTCGGCCGGGGCCGGGATATCCGGCAGCCACTGGGCCAGGAAGGCCAGCATCTGGGACAGGACCAGCACCTCGGTGCCCACATCCCTGGGCACCAGGGTGCGGGCGGGTTCGGGCAGGGGGGAAAGACGCACCACCGGCCCGCTGGCGGCCATGCGCATGGCGTTCTCGTAGATGCTCTGCCAGGTGGCAGGCCCCACGATGCCGTCCACGGTCAGCCCCGCCTGCTGCTGCCATGCCTTCACCGACTCGGTGGTGGCGGCGCCAAAGACGCCATCCACCGCCACCGAAGGCACACCGGCCCAGTATTCGGCAATGAGGCGCAGATAGTACTGCAGTGCCCGCACCGGCGTTCCGGTGCTGCCCTGGCGCAGGGTGGTGACGAACTGTCCCGGCTCCACCCCGGGTTCCACCAGCTTGTTGGCCACGGCGATGCCCACCTCGTTGAGTTTGGTCCAGGTGGTCCGGCCCACCACCCCGTCGGAGGTCAGACCGAACAGGCTCTGGAAGGCCTTCACCGCCGCCGCGGTGCCGGACCCGAAGTTGCCGTCCACCGTCACCGTCTGCAGGGTGGGGTAGTTGTCGGCGGCAATGCGCAGCCAGAACTGCACCAGCCGCACATCGTTGCCCTTGCTGCCGGTGCGCAGGGCGGTGCCGGGGTAGGCGGTGCCGCCCATGTCGCTCTGCACATCCACCCAGGCGCCGTACAGGGCATCCCAGGTGACCTGCCCCACCACGCCGTCGGCGGTGAGGCCGTTTTCGGACTGGAAGGCTTTCACCGATCGTTCGGTTCCGGCGCCGAAATTGCCGTCCACCGTCAGGTCGGGGATGGCGGTGTCAAATTCAGCCAGGGTGGACAGCCAGAACTGCACCAGCTCCACATAGGCGCCGGTATCCCCCCGGCGCAGCACCACCCCGGGCCAGACGCCGCCGGTGACGGTGCCCGCCCAGCTTTCGCCCTCGCTGGTCAGCTGGGCCAGCTCCTTGACGCTGACGTAGATGAAGCTGATCTTGTACCAGGTGGCCCGCCCCACTACTCCGTCGGCGGTGAGGGAGAAGTATTTCTGGAACGCCTTGACGCTGCTTTCGGTGGCGGCGTCAAAGGTGCCGTTGACCGTAGGCTTGCCGAAGGCCGGGTAGTCCTTGGCAATGCGGTCCAGCTGCCGCTGGATGATCCGCACCGACGTGCCGGTGCTGCCCAGACGCAGAGCGGTACCGGGGTAGCTTTCGGGGATGGCGGCGATGTTGTTGGTGGTGACCAGGTTCACATCATTGCCGTAGTAATACCGCAGGATCTGCAAAGCAGTCTTGCCCTCGTTGGCCCGGTCCACCGTCCCCCACTGTTTCATTCCCTTGCAGGTCACCAGCTTGCCGTCACAGTACTCGGTGAAGTAGGGTTCGGCATCCCCGGTGCGGCGCACATAGGTGGAGAAAAGCTCCGCCGTCAGCCGTTCCATGACAGCATAGACGGTGCGGCCCTCGGTAAAGACCTGGTCCACGGCCGGAGAGCCGGTGATGTTGAAGTTGTAGCCCCGGCTGGGATACCACTCGGTCCAGATACGGTTCAGCGCCAGACTGATCTGGGCCAGGATATTGGCCCGCAGGGCCTGTTCCGGCCAGGGGGGACATTCCTTTCCACGCCGGAACCAAAAGTGCTGTCTTGCCGCTGTTTCCGGTCCGGAAGCACAAAACCGGCGTCCTTTTCTCCCACTTTATCCCCACTTCGTTTCCACCTTGCCCCACATCCACACATTTTGCGCCACTTTTTGGGCAAAACAATGCAGGATGGTGCCTTCTCCCTCCATAAAAAACCAAAAAGCCCCACGCAGAGAATTTCCGCGTGGGGCCAAACCCAGGGTTTGCTGTGCGTTGGGTGCAACTTCCGGCGGGGCTGCCTTTCCCGGCTGCTCCAGTACCTGCCTGCGGGCCGCCCTGTCTGGCTGCTCCGCAGCTGTTTCCGTCCTCCGCGCCCTCTTGTGGGCAGAGTGCTCTTTTGTGGGGGCAGAGCACCGATTTTTTCCGGTCAGGTGGGATATGGCCGGCGCAGAATGCAGTCCGGCGGCGAAAGATTGGCACACCGTTTTTCCCGGGATCGTCCGGAGGGATGCTGTCTTTCCCGGTTTCTTGTCCGTTTCCGGACATTTGCCAGGGATCTGCCAACATAAAAAGCCCCGTGCAGACGGAACTGCACGGGGCTTTTATTCAGGCGTTTTCCTTCGCCTTAGGGTCAGGGATTGCGCGATGCATCAAGCATTCGCCTGATCATCTTCATCGGGCTCTTCGCGATTGCGCATGCTCAGAACCGCGATGACGATCTGGATCACTGCGATGATGACCATCAGCAGAGTCCACTTGTCCACGAAGACCATGGGCAGGCTCATATCCTCGGTCAGGATGAAGACGATGATGGCGCCGATGCCGGGGATCAGGCTGACGAGGCGCCAGAATCCATGTCTGTTGACCTCATATTCAGTCCGGGTCTCGCCGGTGGTCTCATCTTCCTCTTCCCGACGATTTCTGCCGATGAAATAACCGATCAGCAGAATCAGGCTGCCAAGGGCCGTCAGGATGGTCAGGATCAGGTTCAGCAGAGCCCAGGCCGCGTTGCCGCCAGCCAGCGGGGTCTCGCCTTCGCCGATGGTTTCTTCTTCGCCCTCACCTGCTTCGGGAGCCAGCGGAGTTTCCTCTTCCTGGATCTCTTCCTGGATCTCTTCCTCAGCGGGCGCCTGCGTGGCTTCCGGTGCGGCCGTCACAGAAGGACCGCCGGTCGCGGGCAGGGTGGGAGTGGTCGGCCCAGCCGGAGTGGTGGGCGTAGTGGGCGTGGTCGGAATCGTAGGCGTGGTGGGAGTCTCCGTCGGGGTGGGTTCAACGTCAGGACCAATTTCCTTGTAGTAGAAGGTGATGACGTTTTCGCCGGTACCGATGGTGATGCTCTGCGGGTTCTTGTCGCTGGTCATGGTGTAGCCGGGGATGTTGATGGCACTCTCGGTCACCGTAGCGCCAAAGGTCTGGCCGCCCACAACCTTCGCACCATTCAGCTCACGGGCGGTACCGTCTTCCAGATAACGGACCGTGTAGCTCAGGTCGGTGCGGAT
>CALXHN010000093.1 GCA_944388105.1 uncultured Gemmiger sp.
TTGGGCAGGGGTTCAGCCGCTGTAACTGGCCAGGAACCGGCGGGTGCGCTCCTCCCGGGGATGGTCGATGACCTGGTGGGCGGGGCCTTCCTCCACCACCACGCCGCTGTCCATGAAGAGGATGCGGTCGGCCACGTCCCGGGCAAAGTGCATCTCGTGGGTGACGATGATCATGGTGGTTTTCTGGTCAGCCAGTTCCCGCAGCACCCGCAGCACCTCGCCGGTGAGTTCCGGGTCCAGGGCGCTGGTGGGCTCGTCAAAGCAGAGGATGTCCGGGTGCAGGGCCAGGGCCCGGGCGATGGCCACCCGCTGCTGCTGCCCGCCGGAAAGCTGGTGGGGGTAATGCCCCGCCCGGTCGGACAGGCCCATCTGGTCCAGCAGGGCGCAGGCGTTGGCTTCCAGCTCGGCCAGGATGGCCTTGCGGTTGGCCTTGTAGTCCGGGCGCTCCCTGGCCAGCAGCTGCCCCGCCAGCATCACGTTCTGCAGCGCCGTGTACTGGGGAAACAGGTTGAAGTTCTGGAACACCAGACCGAAGTGCAGCCGCTTTTTGCGGATCTCGGCTTCGCTCTGGGTGTGGGGGTCGGCGGCGTCCCACAGGGTCTCGCCGCCCACCTTGATGGAACCGGTGTCCGCCGTTTCCAGAAAGTTCAGGCAGCGCAGCAGGGTGGTCTTGCCGGAGCCGGACGACCCGATGATGGCCAGGGTCTCCCCCTGGTCCAGCTGCAGGGAGATGTCCCGCAGCACGGCGGTGCTGCCGAAACTTTTGCCGATACCGGTCACTTCCAACAATGCCATAGGGTTCGGCCTCCTTTCAGCAGCGGAAATAGTCCAGCCGCTTTTCCAGCCAGCCGAACAGAAGGGTCAGGGCCCCCACAAACACCAGGAAGAAGATGGCGGTGGAGAACAGCGGCCAGATCAGGCCTTTGGCGCTGTATTCCTTGGCCATCATGATGATCTCCTTGTTGGAGATCACGTTGGCCAGAGAGGTGTCCTTGACCAGGGTGATGATCTCGTTGCCCATGGGCGGGATGATGCGCTTGATGACCTGCAGCAGGGTGACCTTGAAGAAGATCTGGGTGCGGGTCATGCCCAGCACCTGTCCGGCTTCGGTCTGGCCTTTGGGCACGGCCTCGATGCCGCCGCGGTAAATTTCCGAGAAATAGCAGGCGTAGTTGATGACAAAGGCCACCACCGCCGCCACCAGACGGCCGGAAGACCCCGCCGGCCAGGGGTTATCAAAGCCCAGCAGGCCCGGGCCCATAAAGATCACGATGACCTGCAGCATCAGCGGGGTGCCCCGGATGACCCACACAAAGGTCTTGACCGCCCCCCGCAGCGGGGCAAACCGGCTCATGGAGCCGAAGGCCACCACCAGGCCCAGGGGCAAAGCAAAGACCAGCGTCAGCGCAAAGAGCTGAAAGTTCAGCCAGAAGGCTTCGGTCAGGCGGCCCCAGATCACAACGGCTTCGCTCATCATTCTGCCAGGGTCAGGCCGTACTTGTCGGCCAGGGTCTGCATGGTGCCGTCGACCTTGAGCTCCTCAAAGGCGGCATCCACAGCGGCGGCCGCATCGCTGCCCTTGCGGAAAGCCACGCCGTATTCCTCCACGTTCAGCTCTTCCTTCATGGCCAGGTCGGCATAGTCGGTGCCCTCACCGATCATGGCGGAAGCCAGGGTCAGGTCCAGCACGGCGGCGTCGGCGGTGCCGGCTTCCACCTCCATCAGGCAGTCGGTCTGCACCGTCTTGGTGATGACGTCGGCCTGCATCAGGTTTTCATCTTCCTCCACGGTGGTCTGACCGGCGGAACCGGCTTCCACGGCCACCGTCTTGCCGATGAGGTCGGCGGTGGAGGTGTAGGCGGCGTCCGCCTTCATGACCACCACCTGGGCGTTCTTCACATAGGGCTGGGTGCAGGCTTCGTTGGCCTTGATGTCATCGGTCAGGGTCATGCCGTTCCAGACGCAGTCGATGCTCTTGGCTTCCAGCTCCACAAACTTGGTGTCCCAGTTGATCTCCACAAACTCCGGTTCCACGCCCAGCTTCTCGCACACGGCGGTGGCCAGCTCGGTGTCAAAGCCGGTGAACTCCCCGTTTTCGTCGGTGTAGTTCATGGGCTCGTAGACGGTGTAGCCGATGGTCATCTTGCCCTTGTCCTGGATATAGGCCAGATCGCTGTCGGCGGCGCCGGTCTCGGTGGTGTCGGCAGCTTCGGCGGTGGATGCACTGTCCCCGCCGGCGGTGGATGCGGTGTCGGCAGGTTCAGAGGCCGGTGCGCCGCACGCGCACATACTCAGGGCCAGACCCAGGGCCAGAATGCCGCTCAGATACTTTTTCATGGTTCATTCCTCCTCATTGATACCCGGCCGTTTTCCGCTTTATGTCTTTAGTTCAGTGAATCGGCAGGTACCTTACTATACTACTATAAATCCCCGGGCGGCGCAAGGGTACGGGGCAAAAGAAAAGCGAAAAATGGGGAGTCTGTGCGCGATGGGCAGACAGTTTTCTTTTCTTTGCCGCGGACAAGGTGGCAAGGCAGGCGCCGACGTGGTATACTGAAGAAAAAGGAAGTCGATTGTCCAAGGAGGTCGCATCATGGGACGTTCTGTGCAGACACCGCCGCGCAGCAGCCACTGGCTGGCCAAGCTGATTATTCCCAAACTGATCCTGGTGGTCATCGTGGCGGCGCTGCTGGCCGCGGGATGGCTGAGCATGCGCAGCTACTACGAAAACAAGTACAAGACCACCAAACTGGGGTTTGAGGACATCGGGGAGCTGGCCACCCAGGAATGCCGCACCACCCAGGTGAACGCCACCGCCGCCGCCCAGGAGATCTTCGGGGTGCAGATCCCCTTCACCCAGAGCCGGTACATCTACAGCTATGATGTGGTCCTCAAGGCGGGGTATGATTTCAGCGCCATCACCTGGGAGGTGAAGGACACCGCCATCACGGTACATCTGCCCGAAGCCCAGGTGCTGAGCTGCGAGCTGGACCTGGATTCCTTCCAGGTCTATTACGAGAAGGAGAGCGTGTTCCGGCCCATCACCCTGGAGGAGACCAACCAGGACATGACCAACCTGAAGGCCAACGCCCAGAATGATGCCATCGCCAACGGCTTGCTGGACAACGCCCGGGATAACGCCGAGACCCTGCTCGCCGCCTTTTTTGCCCAGGCCTACGACCTGGACGAGTACACCCTGAACTTTGTCTGACAGCAAAACAGCCTGCCGTTTTTTCACGGCAGGCTGTTTTTGTATTTTTCAGGTGACAGGGGCGGCCTTGGGGCGCAGGGCCTTTGTCAGGGGCGCGGCGATGCGCCGTGCCAGCCCCGCCAGCACGAAGCTGCCCGCCACGCAGACCACCCAGAAGGCAGCCCAGACCAGGAATCCCCCGCCCAGGGCCCGCACAAAGCGCAGCAGCACCAGGGTGATGAAGACATGGTGGATCAGAAAGACGCCGTAGCAGTCCCTGGCCAGCAGGGTCAGGACCCGGGTCACGGCGGGCAGGGCGGCCTGCCCCAGCCAGAACAGGGCCCAGAACACCGCCCCGGCCAGCAGGCTCAGGCTGTGGTAGGATGGCAGCCCCGCGGCGGCGCAGAACACCCCCACCGCCAGACACAGTCCCGCCGGGATCACCGCACGGCGCCGCCCCAGCAGGTGGCCGAAGAGGATGCCCAGGGTGAACACCGGCCACTCTCCCCAGACGGTGTGGAACCAGTCCACCCCTTCCGGGCAGAGCCAGGGGCCTGCCGCCCAGACCAGAACCGCCAGCGCCCCCAGCCCCAGCCGGCGGCGCTGGGTGCGGGCGGCCCAGAGGGTCAGGGGGAACAGGCAGTAGAGCAGCACCTGACAGCCCAGGTACCACTCCCCCACCTTATAAAAGGTAGGGGTGTAGGCCTGCAGGTATCCGTCCAGCCCCACCAGGGAAAGGCCCAGCTTCCACAGGGGCACGGCGGCATTGTTGCGGTGCCACACATCGCTGTACAGGAACAGGGGCACAAAGCAGAGCCAGAACACCGGATAGATGGCGGCGGCCCTGCTGCGGATGTACTCCGCCGGACGGCAGGGGCGGGCGGCGTACTTGGCCCCCAGCCCCGCCCCGGAGAGCAGGATCATGAGAAAGACCGACAGGTGCACCAGGTCCCCGTAGGCCGGGGAGGTGAGGACTTTGGAGGCATACAGCCCCGCGGTGGCGGTCTCCACCCCGTAGTGGTAGGTCACCACCACCAGGATGGGCAGCAGCCGGATCAGGTCCAGCCCCGCCCAGTGTGTTTTGGCCGGCATGGCGTTCTCCCCCTTCCTTCAGTTGGCGGGGTCCTGCCCCGCCACAAATTCCCGGATCTCCGCTTCCACAGCGGCCACTTCCTTCTCAAAGGCGGCGGCGGAGACCCGCAGGCCCCCGTTGCCCAGAATGATGATCTGTTCGGTGCCGTCGGAGCTGACCACCCGCACCCGGTGCCTGCGCCCCAGCTCATGGGTGGTCTTTTCGATATACATGTCGGCGGTCTCGGCTTCCCGGGTGTAGACCACATGGATGTTGTGGTAGGCTTCCACGCTGCCCGCGCCGCCCCGCACCCGGTAGGCGTCAAACACCACGATGACCTTGCACCGGCGGTAGCCCGCATAGTTGCACAGGATGTCCTGCAGCCGGCGGCGGGCGGCGTCCAGGTCCCCCTCCGCCAGACGGTGGAGCCGGGGCCAGCCGAAGATCACGTTGTAGCCGTCCACCAGCAGGTACTCCGGTCCGGCGGGCTGGGCCGCGGCCGGGGTGCGGCTGTGACCCATGGCACGGCGGGCGTCCAGGTCGGCGCTGCGGCGGGCGTTGGGATTGGTTTCATTGCGGCGGCGCACCGGGCCGTAGGTGCGCTCGAAAATGGCCAGCAGTTCCTTGTCCTGGGCCAGGGTCCCCCGGTAGGCGTCCGCCCGACGGCGGGCGCTGCCGGTGTCCTCCTCCCCGTCCTCCTCGGTGTCGGCGTCGGGGGCATTGCGGCCCAGGCCGCTGGACACATGGGCCCGGGCGGGGACATCCTCCCACTTGACCAGCACCCCGGCCCCGTGGCTGCAGAAGACCGAATCTGCCGGGTTGTCGGTGTCGGCGTCGGCGTCATAGCCGATGGCGGCCATGACCTCCTCCGGGTTGTGGCAGGGAGCGTAGCCCTGGGGGGTGCAGATGAGACGTCCGGCCCCCCGCGTATAGGCGGCCACCTCCCGGGCGTAGCCCCGCAGGGCCGCCACCGGGGCGGTGCCGCAGAGCACCGCGGTGCCGTCGGCCTGCTGCTGGGGGGCATCCATCTCCCCGCCCAGCCGCTGCAGGTCGGTCATGGCGCGGCCCAGACAGTCGGCGGGCAGTTCCAGCCGCACGGCGTACCAGGGTTCCAGCAGCTGCACCCGCCCCAATTTGGCGGCGGTGCGCAGGCCCTGGCGCACCGCGCGGTAGGTGGCCTGACGGAAGTCGCCGCCCTCGGTGTGTTTCAGGTGGGCCTTGCCCGCGGTGAGGGTGATCTTCACATCGGTCAGGGGCGACCCGGTGAGCACCCCGGGGTGGGTGCGCTCGGCCAGGTGGGTGAGCACCAGCCGCTGCCAGTTGCCGTCCAACGTGTCCGGACGGCAGGCGGCGGCAAACTGCAGGCCGCTGCCCCGGGGGCCCGGTTCCAGCAGAAGATGCACTTCGGCGTAATGGCGCAGGGGCTCGTAGTGGCCCACCCCCTCCACGGGGGCGGTGAGGGTCTCCTTGTACAGGATGCCCCCCTCCCCGAAGGACACTTCCAGCCCGAAGCGGCTTTGCAGCAGGCTCTGCAGCACTTCCAGCTGCACTTCGCCCATGAGCTGCAGATGGATCTCGCCCAGTGCGTCGTTCCACACCACCCGCAGCAGGGGGTCCTCGTCCTCCAGGGTGCGCAGGGCTTTGAGGACGGTGTGGGGGTCGGTGCCCTGGGGCAGTTCCACCTTATAGTTGAGCACCGGTTCCAGCACCGGCAGGTCGGCGTCCGGCTGGGCGCCCAGGCCCTGGCCGGGATAGGTCACCGTCAGGCCGGTGACCGCCACCACATCCCCCGGCTCCGCCTGACTGATGAGGCGGTACTTGGTGCCGGAGTACACCCGCAGCTGGTCCGCCTTTTCACAGAAGGGCTTTGCCGCGTCCGGGCGGCTCTGGAGCATATCTTTCACTTTCAGCACCCCGCCGGTGACCTTGAGCCAGGTCAGGCGGGTGGTTTCGTCGTTGGAGATCTTGAACACCCGGGCGCCGAATTCCTCCATGGCCTCCCTCTGGCGGGTGAGGGTGCGCAGGGCATCCAGCAGCGGGTCGATGCCGTCCAGCCGCAGGGCCGCCCCGAAAAAGCAGGGAAAAACCTGCCGTCGGGCGATGGCGGTGATGATGTCCTCGGTTTCGGGGGTGCCCCCGGCAAGGATCTCTTCCATCAGGGGTTCGCTGGCCATGGCCAGGGCTTCCCGGAAGGCTGCCTTGTCCACATCGGGGCCAAAGTCCACGCAGCCGTCCCCGAAGCGGCCCCGCAGTTCCCGCAGCCGCACCGCCCGGTCCGCCCCGGGCAGGTCCATCTTGTTGATAAAAATCAGGGTGGGCACATGGTACCGGGCCAGCAGCCGCCACAGGGTCAGGGTGTGGGCCTGGACACCGTCGGTGCCGGAGATGACCAGCACCGCGTAATCCAGTACCTGCAGGGTGCGCTCCGCCTCGGCGGAAAAGTCCACGTGGCCGGGGGTGTCCAGCAAAGTCACCGAGGTCTCGGGGCCGTTCTCGTCGGCGGGCAGCACAAAGGCCGCCTGCTTGGCAAAGATGGTGATGCCCCGGGCCCGCTCCAATGCGTCGGTGTCCAGAAAGGCGTCCCGGTGGTCCACCCGCCCCAGTTTGCGCAGCACCCCGGCCCGGAAAAGCAGGGCTTCGGACAGGGTGGTTTTGCCGCTGTCCACATGGGCCAGCACCCCGATGACCAGACGTTTCATACAGTCCCTCACAGTTTCAGAATTCCATACTATCTCAGTATTATTATACCGTTTTCCGGCGGGTTGTCCACCCCGGGCAGCCCCAAAAGGGCGCCCCCGGGCGGCGGCATCTTCCGGCCGGCGGGACCCGGGCACCGGTCATCCCGGTGCCCCTTGTCTGCGCTTCCGCTTTTTTCCGTTCCTGTGTTTTTTCTTCCGCTTACAGCCGGAGGAGGACCTTTCCGTCGGTGGGCCCGTTCTTCACCAGTTCCAGGGCTTCCCGGGCCGTCTCCAGGGTGAAGGTGCGGGGGTCCGTCCTGGGAAGGATGTGGTTCTGTTCCACGATCCGGGTGACCTCCCGGAGCTGCGCACCGTCGGCACGCACAAAGAGGAACCGGTATTCCTTGCCCTGCTTCCGGGCGGCTCTGTCGTAGCCGGCGCCGGCCGCCGTGAACAAAAGCCGCTTTGCCGGACCCAGATGATGGCGTTCCGCAAAGGCTTTGTTGGGCCCGGTCCGCAGGCTCAGCAGCCGCCCGCCCGGTTTCAGGACCGACAGTTCCCTGGAGAATTCCCCGGCGCCCAGGGTGTCCATGACATAGTCCACCCCGGACAGGACCTCCCAATAGTTTTCCTTCCGGTAATCCAGATACCGGTCCGCGCCGGCCGCCATAATGGACGCCCGGGCCCGGGCGTTTCCGGTCACGATCACATGCAGGCCCAGCGCTTTGGCCAGAGGGACCGCCATCTGTCCGAAGCTGCCCGAGCCGCCGGGGATCAGCAGGGTCTTTCCCCGTTGGACTTCCAGTTCCTCGGTGAGTCCCTGCCATGCGGTCAGGCCGGTGAGGGGAATGGCCGCGGCGTCAGAAAAATCATACCCCGCGGGCATGGGGGACAAGGCGGCCTGCTCCACCGCCACATATTCCGCAAAAGCGCCGATCCTGGACAGGGGCAGCCGGGTGTAGACCTTGTCCCCCGCCCGGAATCCGGTCACCGCCTCCCCCACCGCTTTCACAACGCCGGAGCACTCGTTTCCCAGGGTCAGGGGCATGGGGTAATCCTGGATCAGCCTGACGCTGCCGGACAGGATCAGCAGTTCCAGCGGATTCACCGCCGCTGCCCGGACCTCTACCAGCACTTCTGTGGGACCGATCTCCGGTACCGGAATTTCCCGCAAAACCGTGCGGATCTCTTTGGAATATCTGTCGATCTGAACTGCTTTCACCTCAGGACCTCCTTGTGGTCTTGTTGCCGGAAAGGGCGGAAAAGTTTTTTTGCCCTCTC
>CALXHN010000094.1 GCA_944388105.1 uncultured Gemmiger sp.
AAGAACTGCCCCGCCTGCCCGGAGGACCCGCCCGAGAGAACCCCGGGGGAATCGTACAGGATGAAGGCGTTGGTGCCCTGGTCATACTGGGCGAAGTTGAGGGCGCTGTCGTAGTAATAGTAGCCCTGGTCGTCGATCTGCAGCAGGTCCCGCACGTTGGGGTAGGAGGCCTTGCCCGGGTTGGCCTGGTTGGGGTTGAAGAGGTAATCCAGGGACTGGCCCCCCTGGCTGAGGATGGGGTAATTGTTCTGCAGCAGGTCCTGCACAATGCCGGTGCGTGGCTTGGCGCTGCCGGTGTAATCGTTGATGCCGCCGTTGGGGTTGCGGGGCGCCGCCGCCGTGAACTGCAGCAGCTTGCCCTGGTTGATGCCCTGGTCCATATCGGGCGGGTTGGTGGTATCGGGGGCGTTTTGGGTGGTGATCCAGTAATCAAACAGGTTGATGGTGGTCCCCACCGGGGAGACGGCGTCGGTGAGCACCCCGTCCGAAGCCAGGGGCGCCGCCGTGTCCGCCTTCCGGGACGCGGCAGAAGGACGTGTTCCGCTTTCCCCCGTGGCCGGCAAGACCGCTGCCGTTTCCCCGGTGGCAGTCTCCCCCGTGGCCGGCTGTGCTCCGATGGACACCGGCAGCAGAACGCCCAGCAAAACCGACAGGGCCAGGGCCCACAGCCGCCGGCCGTTTGTATGTAGATTTTTCCTCGTGTTGCTCTCCACCTTCCGCTTGGTCTTGGCGGAGACACCCCCGCCATGCCTGCTATTATAGCGGCGGCGGGGTGCGGATCGTGGCGGCATCTGTCGCGCCGGTCCCGGTTTTGGAAAAAATGCGGCGGAAAAGCAGAAAAGCCGCAGCATACGCTGCGGCCTTTCCGGAAAGAGAAGCGCGTTTCATTTACATGCCAATGAGGTCGAAATCTTTAAAGGACACGGTCAGGGCCAGGTCCCTGCGGGGGTTGGGATACTTGATAAGCACGGCCCTTTTGGTCTGGCTGTAATACCAGCCCGAAGCGGCGGCTTCAAATTTGCGGCGGTTGAGGAAGTGTTCCAGCGGGGTATTCCCCAGCACCACCCAAAAGGGGCTGCGGTCCTTGCGGATCATCTCCACGGTGACACGCTCCACAACATCGGCATAGCTCCCCTCGGCATAGCTCCCCTCGGAGTACATGACCACCTCCACCAGGCTGGTGCCGGACATGGCAATGATGGTCTTGCGGAACACGCCCTTCCGGTAATCGTTGGTCACGCCGTCATCGTCGTACATGGTGTAGATGCTCTTCCCGCCGGGGGCCAGCAGCAGATGCAGGTCGGTCACCGGGTCCCTGGCCATGTTCATGATCCGGTTGTCCGCCATGGGGATGACGGCCCCTTCCCGGATGAACATGGGAATGGTGGTGATGTCCACCGGCACCTCAATGGTCTGGCCGCCCTCGTAGCAGGCATAGTTGTTGTTCCAGTCGTACCATCTGCAGCCGGCAGGCAGGTAGACCTTCCAGGTCCTGACGCCCGGTTCCAGGACGTTGGCCACCAGGATGTCCCGACCGAACAGGAATTCAAAGCTCTCGTCGTACACCCGGGGGTCGTTCTGGAATTCGTAGACCAGGGGGCGCATGATGGGCGCACCGGTGCGGCTGGCCTCATATTCGGCGGAGTAGAGGTAGGGCGTCAGCCGGTAGCGCAGCAGGATGGCATCCCGGATGAGGGGGGCGGAACCGTGGTACATCCAGGGCTCGGTGACGGTGTTGTCGGTGCTGGCCGAGTGGATGGAAAACCGGGGCTGGAAGATGCCGTTCTGCACCCAGCGCACAAAGAGTTCCTCCTCCGGGGCGGGGCCGTGGAAACCGCCGATGTCGGCGCCTTCATTGGGCTGGCCGGACAGGCCCATGCCGGTGATGGTGGGGATGTTGTAGCGCAGGGTCTTCCAGCTGGTGAAGTTGTCGCCGCACCAGGTCTGGGCATACTTCTGGATGCCGGCGGAGCCGCTGCGGCAGACGATGTAGGGACGGGCGTCGGGGTTGTGCTCCACCACCGCCTCGGCCCCGATCTTGCACATAAGGGTGCTCATGACCGGCTTGAGCTGGGCAATGGTGCCGCCCTTGCCGTCAAAGTCGCAGCGGCAGTCCTTGTCCAGCAGGCTGTCGTATTCGCAGTTGTCGTTCCAGATGGAATCGGTGCCTACGTCGATGATGTGTTTGGTGAGGTATTCCTTCCACACCCGGCGGCCCGCCGGACTGGTGTAGTCCCAGAAAGCGCCGTCGCCGCCCCACCATCTGCCCACGGCGTAGGTGTCCTGGGTGGAATCCTTGACGAAAACGCCCTTGGCGCTGAACTCGTCAAACCAGGGATGGCACAGCAGCACCCCGGGCTTGACGTTGGGCACATTCTGGGCGCCCTTCTCGTTCATGGCCTGGAAGTAGGCCCGGGGGTCCTTGAAGCGGTCGGTGTTCCAGGTGAACACGCAGCGCTTGTTGTTGCAGCTGGTGTAGCCGGAGGAAAGATGGAAGCCGTCAATGGGAAAGCCTTCCTCCTTGACGGTGTCGATGAAGTCCAGCACCGCCTCATCGCTGTCCTTTTCCAGCTCGGGATAGTACATGCTGGACCCCTGATACCCCAGGGCCCGCTTGGGCAGCAGGGCCGGACGGCCGGTCAGGCGGGTGTAATTGTCCAGCACCCGGCGCAGGGTGTCGCCGGCCAGCAGGAACAGGTCGATGTCGCCGCCGTCCGCCTGCCAGTAGGTATAGCGGGACCAGTAGTTGCTCTTCTCGCAGCCCATGTTGAAGACGGACTCGTAGAAATTGTTGTAGTACACCCCCACCGCTTTGGCCGTGGCCCGGTTCAGCCGGATGTAGAAGGGGATGTGCTTGTACAGGGTGTCCATGGCGGCGGCATCATAGCCCATGGCGTCGGTGGCGCGCTGGCGTATAAAATGCTTGTTCTTGTTCAGCACGCCGGTCTTTTCGCCGAAACCGTAGAAGCAGTCATCCTCATTCATGGCGCTGTAATGGGTGATGCGGCGGTTGGCATCCAGGGTGTAGGGGGTTCCGGCCAGGTCACTGTACAAAAGGTACCCTTCGCGGTTGTACAGCTTGAAGCCCAGCGGGTCCTTGCAGAATTGCAGAAGCACGGCCGGGGTGAAAAAGACATACCCCTCCTTCGTTTCGTTCAGCCGGGGTTCCACCGGCTGCAGGCGGGTGCGCTCGCCGGCAAACAGACCGTCCAGGCGGTCGGCCCAGGCCGTGGTGGCCAGCACATAGGATTCCTCGGCCATCTCTCGGTCGAAGGAGACCCGAATGCGGACGATCTCATCGGTGACAAAGCAGACCTTGATGTCCGCACAGTTGGTATGAATCAGGAAGCCGCCGTCCAGCGGCTCCATCTCCCGGAATTCTTTGCAGAGATACATGATACAGGTCCCCTTCCGCCCTGTGTCGGGCTTGTGGTGTTTTTTCCCATTATACCATATTTTCCCGCCCTTTTTGCCCTGCATGGGATTTTCCGGCCACATTTTTCTTCCGCATACCGGGGCCTGCAGTCATCCCCCCGGCAAAACCGTTTTTTCACAGATGACTGAACCCCTGGAATACCAGCGCACGCTTCATGTGGCGTTGGTAGGGTCTGCCAGTTGCGAAAGTGGGGATGTGCTTCATTTTGGGAGCTGCTTTCTTATCCTCGCATTGAACCCTTCTTATTTTCAGGGGGTAACGTTTGGCATCATCGGCAAAAGTCTTATCCTGAACCACTGGTCTGACGAGTGGTTTTCAATATGCAAAAAGCCCTGCCGGCGTGCGGCAAGGCTTTTGGGGGAAACAGGCATTCACACGGCGTCCGGGCCGTTGCGGACCAGGTCTGCCAGGGTGATGCCGTCAAAATATTCGTTTGTCATGCGGTAGAACTCCCGCCACATGGGCAGGGTCTTGCACTGGGCCTGCCGGCTGCAGGGGGCGGCCCCGCAGGACAGACAGGCCACCGGGGCCAGGTCGCCTTCGGTCAGGCGCAGGATCTCCCCGGCGGTGCAGTGTTCCGGGTCCCGGCACAGGCGGTATCCCCCGCCCTTGCCCTGCTGGCCTTCCACCAGGCCGCCCCGGGTCAGGGCGGGCAGGATCCGTTCCAGATATTTCAGGGAGATGCCCTGTCGGGCGGCGGCTTCCTTCATGGGGACATAGCCTTCCCCCCGGTGTTCCGCCAGATCTACCATGATGCGCAGGGCATACCGCCCTCTTGTGGAAATCATTCCTTGCAACACCTCTGTTCGTTCTCCTTCCTGATTATACATCATTTTGCGAACAGGCTGCAAGGGCGGGCCGGATCAGACGCCGGCGGGCGGGGTGGCGCCGCTGCGGGCGTAGTAGTCCTGCAGGGCTTTCTGGATGGCTTCCTCCGCCAGCACCGAACAGTGCATCTTGTGGGGCGGCAGACCGTCCAGGGCTTCGGCCACTGCCTTGTTGGTCAGGGTCATGGCCTCGGACACCGGCTTGCCCTTGATGAGTTCGGTGGCCATGGAGCTGGAGGCAATGGCGCTGCCGCAGCCGAAGGTCTCGAACTTCACGTCCTGAATGGTATCGTTTTCGATCTTGAGATAGATCTTCATGATGTCGCCGCACTTGGCGTTGCCCACCTCGCCCACGCCGTCGGCGTTCTCGATGACGCCCACGTTGCGGGGATGGCGGAAGTGGTCCATGACTTTTTCACTGTACAGAGCCATTATCGTTACCTCACTGAATTACAAAAGGTGTTTTGCCCGCTTCCAGGTCCCGCCACACCGGGGACATGCCCCGCAGGTAGGTGACCACCCGGGTCACTTCTTCCACCGTGCGGTCGATCTCGGCCTGGGTGGTATCGGGGGACAGGGTCAGGCGCAGGGAGCCATGGGCGATCTCATGGGGACGGCCGATGGCCAGCAACACATGGCTGGGGTCCAGGGACCCGGAGGTGCAGGCCGAGCCGGAGGAGGCGCAGATGCCCGCGTCGTCCAGCAGGAGCAGCAGGGATTCGCCCTCGATGCCCTCAAAACAGAAGTGCACGTTTCCGGGCAGACGGTGCTCCCGGTCCCCATTGAGCACCGAATAGGGAATGGCGGAAAGGCCTTCGATGAGCCGATCCCGCAGGGCGGCCATCCGGGCGGCGTTTTCGGCCCGGTGGGCGCAGGCCTGTTCCAGCGCCGCGGCCATGCCCATGATGGCGGGCAGGTTTTCGGTGCCGGCACGGCGTCCCCGCTCCTGGGCGCCGCCCTCGATGAGGGGGGTCAGGGCCACCCCTTTGCGGGCGTAGAGCACCCCGGCCCCCTTGGGACCGTGGAACTTGTGGGCGGAGAGGGAGAGCAGGTCGATGTGCAGGGCCTGAACGTCAATGTCCAGGTGGCCTGCCGCCTGCACCGCATCAGTGTGGAAGAGGATGCCCTTTTCCCGGCACAGGGCGCCGATCTCCCCCACCGGCTGGATGGTGCCGATCTCGTTGTTGGCAAACATCACGCTGACCAGGCAGGTATCCGGCCGGAGAGCCGCGGCGATGTCCGCCGGACGGACGATGCCGTTTTCCGGCACCGGCACCAGGGTCACCGCAAAGCCTTCCTTTTCCAGGGCGGCCAGGGTGTGGAGCACGGCGTGGTGCTCGATGGTGGTGGAGACCAGATGCTTTTTGCCCTTGCGGGCGCCCAGATAGGCCGCCGAGCGCAGGGCCTGGTTATCCGACTCGCTGCCGCCGGAGGTGAAAGTGATCTCCCGGGGGTCAGCAGCGTTGAGCAGTCGGGCCACGGTGGTGCGGGCAGCGGTCAGGGCCTCCTGGGCCTGCTGCCCGAAGGCATACAGGCTGGAGGGGTTGCCGTACTGCTCCTGGAAATAGGGCAGCATGGCCTGCAGAGCGGCGTCACTCAGGCGGGTGGTAGCCGCATTGTCAAGATAGATCATGGGAATTCTCCTTTATGAGATGCGCCGCGGTACAGGATTCAGTCCGCGAACAGCGGGGTGGACAGGTAGCGGTCGCCGGTGTCCGGCAGCAGCACCACGATGGTCTTGTCCTGGTTTTCCGGGCGGCGGGCCAGCTGGATGGCGGCCCAGAGCGCCGCGCCGGAGGATATGCCCGCCAGCACCCCTTCCCGGCGGCCCAACAGGCGGCCGGTCTCGAAGGCGTCGGCCTCTTCCACCGTCAGGATCTCATCGTAGATGGCGGGGTCCAGGGTGTCGGGCACGAATCCGGCGCCGATGCCCTGGATCTTGTGGGGGCCCACCCGGCCGGCAGAGAGCACCGGGGACCCGGCAGGCTCCACCGCCACCACCCGGGTGCCGGGGTTGCGGGCCTTCAGGTAGGTGCCCACGCCGGTGATGGTGCCGCCGGTGCCCACACCGGCCACAAAGAGATCCACCTGGCCGTCGGTGTCCTCATAGATCTCGGGGCCGGTGGTCTCCCGGTGGATGCGGGGGTTGGAGGGGTTCTGGAACTGGCGGGGCAGGAAACTGCCGGGGGTGGCGGCGGCCAGTTCCTCAGCCTTCTCGATGGCCCCCCGCATGCCCTTGGCGCCCTCGGTGAGCACCAGCTCGGCGCCGTAGGCCTTCATCATGGCCCGACGCTCCACCGACATGGTCTCCGGCATGACCAGGATGACCCGGTAGCCCCGGGCCGCCCCCACCGCCGCCAGACCGATGCCGGTGTTGCCGGAGGTGGGTTCGATGATGGTGGCCCCGGGCTTGAGCCGGCCGGAAGCCTCGGCATCGTCCAGCATGGCCTTGGCGATGCGGTCCTTCACCGAGCCGGAAGGGTTGAAGGCTTCCAGCTTGGCCAGGATGCGGGCGTGCAGGCCCAGCTCCTTCTGGATGCGGGTGAGTTCCAGCAGCGGGGTGCGGCCGATCAGCTGGTCGGCGGATGTATAAATGCGGCTCATAAGCGGTCCTCCATATTCCTACTGTTTAAGTTGGTATTATTCTAGCGCACATAACCTACTATGTCAATAGGTTTTATAGGAAAATTATTTCCCCGCGTCCCTCTCCCCCTCCGGACATGGCAAAAGCCCTGCCGGAAGGCAGGGCTTTTTCGCGTTGCTTCAGTTGTTTTTCGGCAATCAGGCGTTTTCGCCGAAGAAGAGGCGCATGTCCTCCTCCACGGTGCCGATGCCCGCAATGCCGAAGTTGTCCACCAGCACCTTGGCCACGTTGGGGCTGAGGAAGGCGGGCAGGGTGGGGCCCAGATGGATGTTCTTCACTCCCAGGTAGAGCAGGGCCAGCAGCACGATGACCGCCTTCTGCTCATACCAGGCGATGTTGTAGATGATGGGCAGGTCGTTGATGTCCTCCAGGCCGAAGACCTCCTTCAGCTTGAGGGCGATGACCGCCAGGGAGTAGGAGTCGTTGCACTGACCGGCGTCCAGCACACGGGGAATGCCGCCGATGTCGCCCAGGTCCAGCTTGTTGTACTTGTACTTGGCGCAGCCCGCGGTGAGGATGACAGTATCCCGGGGCAGGGCCTTGGCGAAGTCGGTGTAGTATTCCCGGCTCCTGGCGCGGCCGTCGCAGCCGGCCATGACCACGAACTTCCTGATGGCGCCGGACTTGACCGCTTCCACGATCTTGTCCGCCAGGGCCAGCACCTGGGCGTGGGCGAAGCCGCCCACGATCTCCCCGGTCTCGATCTCACGGGGCGGCGGGCAGGTCTTGGCCTGGGCAATGAGGGCGGAGAAGTCCTTGGCTTCCCCGATGCCGCCGGGGATGTGCTTGCAGCCGGGATAGCCCGCGGCGCCGGTGGTGTACAGCCGGTCCTTGTAGCTGTCCTTGGGGGGCACGATGCAGTTGGTGGTCATGAGGATGGGGCCGTTGAAGGACTCGAACTCCTCCTTCTGCTTCCACCAGGCGTTGCC
>CALXHN010000095.1 GCA_944388105.1 uncultured Gemmiger sp.
AGCACGTTCTTCAGCTCCACCGGCGGGTAGGCCACTTCGCAGTTGGGCATGGTGGCGTCGTACTCGGCCATGCAGACGTAGTTCACGGGGAAGCGGCCGTAGCGGCGCTCGAAGCCCTTGAAGTCGTCGTCCACGAAGATGCGGGTCATCTGACGGGCACGGTCGGGGCGGAAGTTCATGAAGATGACGGTGTCGCCTTCCTGAACGCGGCCGCCCTCGCAGGTGATGACGGGGACCACGAACTCGTCGGTGACATCCTCGGCGTAGGAGGCGTCGATGGCCTCCTGGGCGTTGGCGGCGCGGCGGCCTTCGCCGTAGACGAAAGCAGCGTAGGCCTTTTCCTCACGATCCCAGTTGGAATCGCGGTCCATGGCGTAGTAACGGCCGGTGACAGTGGCGATCTCGCCGATGCCCAGCTCGTCCAGTTTGGCCTGCAGGTCGGCCAGGAAGCCCTTGCCGGAATGGGGGTCGGTGTCACGGCCGTCCATGATGCAGTGCAGGTAGACCTTGGTGGCGCCCATATGCTTGGCCATATCCAGCACGCCGAACCAGTGGTCGGCATGGCTGTGGACACCGCCGGTGCCCACCAGGCCCATGAGATGGATGGCCTTGCCGGCGTCGATGGCAGCCTTCATGTTCTTGACCAGGACCGGGTTCTTGACCATCTCGCCGTCCTGGATGCTCTTGGTGATGAGGGTCAGCTGCTGGTAGACGATGCGGCCGGCGCCCATGTTGGTGTGGCCCACTTCGCTGTTGCCCATCTGGCCGTCAGGCAGGCCCACAGCCATGCCGGAGGCCTGGATGGTGGTCATGGGGCACTCGGCAAAGATCTTGTCGAGGTTGGGGGTGTTGGCGGCGGCCACGGCGTTGCCGAAGGTGTTGTCCGGCGTCCAGCCGAAGCCGTCCATAATGCAAAGAAGAACAGGTTTCTTGGACATGGGAAAAATTGCTCCTTACCTAAATTTGGGATATTGGTCCGCCGGGATCAGCCCTTGGTGGCTGCGTCCACGATGATGGCGAACTGGTCGGCCTTCAGGGAGGCGCCGCCGATGAGGCCGCCGTCCACGTCGGGCTTGCTGAGCAGTTCCTCAGCGTTCTTGGCGTTCATGCTGCCGCCGTACTGGACGGTCAGGGCCTTGGCGGCGTCCTCGCCGTACAGCTCGCCCACCACCTTGCGGATGGCGGCGCAGACTTCCTCGGCCTGGTCGGCGGTGGCGGTCTTGCCGGTGCCGATGGCCCAGATGGGCTCGTAGGCGATGATGACGTTCTTCAGCTCGTCAGCGGTGACACCGTTCAGGGCGATCTTGACCTGCATGCGGACCAGCTCTTCGGTGACGCCCTGCTCACGCTGGGCCAGGCTCTCGCCCACGCAGACGATGGGCTTCAGGCCGCCGGCCAGAGCCGCCTTGGTGCGCTTGTTGACGGTCTCGTCGGTCTCGGCGAAGTACTGACGGCGCTCGCTGTGGCCGATGACCACATATTCCACGCCCAGGTCGGTGAGCATGTCGGCGCTGATCTCGCCGGTGAAGGCACCGGACTTTTCAAAGTGCACGTTCTGGGCGCCCACATGGATGTTGGTGCCGGAGCACTTGGCCACAGCCACGCACAGGTCGGTGGCGGGCACGCAGACGACGACCTCGCAGCCGGCGTCGGCGACCAGCGGGATCAGGTGGTCCAGCAGATGGCCCGCGTCGGTGGGGGTCATGTTCATCTTCCAGTTGCCGGCGATAACGGCTTTGCGATTCTGCTTATCCATGAGAAAAACCTCCTGTTTTTGTTCCGTCAAAAATGCGCGGCGGCAGAGCCGCCGCGCATAGCGGGTAGATTATGCGTTCTGAATGACAGCGATACCGGGCAGTTCCTTGCCTTCCAGGTATTCCAGGGAGGCGCCGCCGCCGGTGGAGATGTGGGTCATCTTGTCGCCCAGGCCCATCTGCTGGACAGCCGCCGCGCTGTCGCCGCCGCCGATGACGGTGGTAGCGTCGCTTTCGGCCATGGCCTTGGCAACAGCCAGGGTGCCGGCAGCCAGGGTCGGGTTCTCAAACACGCCCATGGGGCCGTTCCACACAACGGTCTTGGAAGCCTTGACGGCGTCGGCAAACAGCTTCATGGTAGCGGGGCCGATGTCGCAGCCTTCCATGTCGGCGGGCATATCGGTGACGGGGCAGATCTTGGTCTCCACGGGAGCGTCGATGGGATCGGGGAAGGCAGCCACGCAGGCGGTGTCAACGGGCAGCAGCAGCTTGACGCCCTTGGCCTTGGCCTTTTCCATCATTTCCTTGCAGTAGTCCAGCTTGGAGTCGTCGCACAGGCTGGTGCCGATCTCGTAGCCCTGGGCCTTCAGGAAGGTGTAGGCCATGCCGCCGCCGATGATCAGGGTGTCGACCTTTTCCAGCAGGTTGGAGATGACGTTCAGCTTGTCCGCGACCTTGGCGCCGCCCAGGATGGCGGTGAAGGGACGGACGGGATCGTTGACAGCGTTGCCCAGGTACTTGATTTCCTTTTCCATCAGGTAGCCCACAGCGGTGTCCTTGATATAGTCGGTGACGCCGGCGGTGGAGCAGTGGGCGCGGTGGCAGGAGCCGAAGGCGTCATCCACGTAAGCGTCAGCCAGAGAAGCCAGTTCCTGGCTGAAGGTGTCGATGTTCTTGGTCTCTTCCTTGCGGAAACGGGTGTTCTGCAGCAGGACCACATCGCCGTTGCCCATGGTGGCAGCAGCAGCCTTGGCCTTGGGGCCGACCACGTTGTCGTCATCAGCGAAGGTGACGGGCTGGCCCAGCTTCTCGGACAGGCGCACCGCCACAGGAGCCAGACTGAACTTCTCTTCGGGGCCGTTCTTCGGCTTGCCCAGATGGCTGCACAGGATGACCTTGGCGCCGTCGTTGATCAGCTTCTTGATGGTCGGCAGGGCCGCATTGATGCGGTTGTCATTGGTGATGACGCCGTCCTTCATCGGGACGTTGAAGTCGCAGCGGACAAGAACGCGCTTGCCGGCGTAGTTTTCATCGTCGATGGTCTTTTTGCCCAAACCCATGGTAAAAATCTCCTCTCGATCCGTAGATTTTCCTTAGTTTCTGCATTTTGGGGTTTCCCTGGCGGCGGGGCGCAGTATCCCCTTTCGCTATGCCTTTATTATACGCATAAACGGGCGTCAGCGCAAGGGGAAGCTGACACTTTTTTAACGGTTTTGGCACCCGTTGGCGGGGATGCCGGTTTTTCGACGGTGTTTTTTGTGGGTTTTGGCGCTTTTTTCCGCCGGCGAAACGCGCTATAATGCAGGCAGAAAAACCGTCCGGCAACGCCGGCGATCCTAGCAGGAGGCTGTATGTTTATGGACCATTGGCTGAAAAAAAGCATCTTCTATGAGATCTATCCCCAGAGTTTCCTGGATACCAACGGCGACGGCATCGGGGACCTGGCCGGCATCATCCGCAAGCTGGATTACATCCGGGAGCTGGGCTGCAACGCTTTGTGGCTGAACCCCTGCTTCCTCTCCCCCTTCGGGGACGCGGGCTATGATGTGGAGGACTACTGCCAGGTGGCCCCCCGCTACGGCACCAACGAGGACCTGATCCGCCTGTTTGAGGAAGCCCACCGCCGGGATATGCATGTGATCCTGGACCTGGTGCCGGGGCACACCTCCATCCGGCATCCCTGGTTTGCCCAGTCCTGCAAAGTGGAAAAGAACGAGTATTCCGGGCGGTACATCTGGAGCGATTCCATCTGGCACGATGTGGCGGGCTACGGCAACATCACCGGGTCTTTGCGGGGGCTGTATCCCCGCAACGGCTGCGTGGCGGTGAACTTTTTCTCCAACCAGCCGGCGCTGAACTACGGCTTTGCCCACCCCACCGAGCCCTGGCAGAGCGCGGTGGACTCCCCCGAAGCCCTGGCCACCCGGCAGGCCATGATGGATGTGATGGACTTCTGGCTGTCCCGGGGATGCGACGGCTTCCGCATCGACATGGCCGGGTCGCTGGTGAAAAATGACCCGGACAGCCAGGAGACCATCAAGCTGTGGCAGCAGGTGCGCCGGTTCCTGGATGAAAAGTACCCCGACGCGGTGATGCTCTCCGAGTGGGGCGAGCCGGACAAGTCCCTGATGGGCGGGTTCCATATGGACTTTTTGCTGCATTTCGGCAATTCCCATTACATGGACCTGTTCCGGTGCGACCATCCCTTCTTCAGCCGGGAGGGCAAGGGCAACGCCCGGGCCTTTGCGGATACCTATGAAAAGAACTACCGCCTGACCAGCGGCAAGGGGCTGATGTGCATCCCCTCCGGCAACCACGATATGGAGCGGCTGCGCCACTGGCTGGACCCGGAGGAGATGAAGATTGCCTTCACCTTCCTGCTTTCCATGCCCGGGGCCCCCTTCGTGTACTACGGGGACGAGATCGCCATGCGGTACCTGGACCTGGATTCGGTGGAGGGCGGCTATAACCGCACCGGCTCCCGCAGCCCCATGCAGTGGGACCACGAAAAGAACTACGGCTTCTCCGCAGCCGAAGCGGATCAGCTGTACACCGCCCAGGACCCTGCCGCCGACGCCCCCACCGTGGCCGACGGCATGGCCGACAGTGCCTCCCTGTGGCACACGGTACAGACCTTGTGTGAGGTGCGCAAGGCCCACCCGGCCCTGCAGGCGGACGGCGGCATGGAGTTCATTTACTGCGAGGCCGACGCCTACCCGCTGGTGTACCTGCGCACCGGCGGCGGGGAGAAGATCCTGGCGGCGGTGAACCCCGCTGCCCGACAGGTCCGCTGCCCCTGTGGCCTCTCCCCCGCCGGACAGCCCCTGTTTGCCCTGGGCGGGCCGGTCACGCTGGAAAACGGCACCCTGACCATGCCCGCCGAAAGCGCCGTGCTGCTGCCGGTGGAATAAGCGTTTTCCTTTGCACCAGAAAGTCTCCGGCAGGCTGCGGGCCGCCGGGGACTTTTTCCCTGTCTGCGCCCGGACGCCCTTTATTGACAATCCCGGACCGACTTCCTATAGTTAAGACAAAAGGGGATGGTTTCTATGTTGGATTTTCTGAAAGAAGAAGGGGTGGACCCGGCGGTCATCCAGGGCATTGCGGATTTCCGCGCCGAACACCCCGTGCCCCAGGGCATGGCCGACCGCATCCCGGAGCCCCGCTACCGCTACTACGGCCGGGAGGTGTGGAACCAGGCCGCCACCGTCCTGCTGTGCGGGGAGAACCTGCTGCTGGCCGGTCCCAAGGCCACCGGCAAGAATGTACTGGCCGAAAACCTGGCCCGGGCGTTCGGGCGGCCCTGCTGGAATGTGTCCTTCCACATCAATATGGACGCCTCCTACCTCATCGGGTCGGACACCTTCAACGGGGAAAAGGTGGTCTTTTCCCCCGGGCCGGTGTGCCAGTGTGCCCGCTGCGGCGGGTTCGGGGTGCTGGACGAGATCAACATGGCCAAGAACGAGGCTCTGGCCGTGCTCCACGCCACCCTGGACTACCGCCGCACCATCGACGTACCGGGCTACGACCTGATCCGGGTGGATGACGCCGCCCGGTTCATCGGCACCATGAACTACGGCTACGCCGGCACCCGGGAACTGAACGAGGCACTGGTCTCCCGGTTTGCGGTGCTGGACCTGCCGCTGATCTCTGAGGAGGACATGAACAAGCTGCTGCGCCACCATTTTCCCCAAATCAGTCCCCGGTTTGCCGGACAGTTCGTCCAGCTGTTCTACGACCTGAACAAGAAGGCGGACAGCGCCGAGATCTCCGCCCGGGCGGTGGACCTGCGGGGCCTGCTGGACGCCTTGCGGCTGATCCAGCGGGGTCTGGACGCCAGCGCGGCCCTGGACCTGTGCATCACCAACAAGACCTTCGACCCCTACGAGCAGACCCTGATCCGGGACGTGATCGCGGCCCGCATCCCCAGGAACCTGGACCGGGGCAAGGTCTTTCCGGGGTGATGGCATGCTGCAGCGTCAATACAGCCCGGAACAGCGTCGGGCGCTGAATCTCATCTGGGCCGCCGCCGGCCGGTATGACCTGGACCCGCCCTTCATGGCCTTTACCCCGGACGGGCAGCCTGACTTCTACTTCAACTGCGTGGTGGGGCTGACGGCCAGATGGCTGGATATGTCCCGCCTGGAAGGCTTTTTTGCCTCTTACGGAGGCAGTCCCCGCCGGACCATGTTCGACGAGCTGGTCTGGCTGGGGCTGGAAAACTGCGTCTATGAGAAGGAGCTGCCCCACCGGCCCATCCTGGCCCAGCTGCGGCAGCAGCATGCCCTGGATTTTTTTGCCGGACAGAAAACCATGTCCCGCCAGCAATGGATGGCCAAGAACAACCGGGTGTTTGAACAGCAGGAAGCCCGCTGGGCGCCCCTGGCCGGACGCCGCCCGCCCCTGCTGACGCCCCGGGCCCGGGAGCTGGCCAAGGCCCTGGCCCTGCCCGGGTCCCTGGACACCCAGGGGGTCATTGCCGCCCTGCAGGAAATGCTGCAGACCTTTTTTCTCTTTTCCGGCAACGAACCGGACCGGGGGCCCCACGCCCTGCACCTGAAAGGGCTGGCGGCCGCCCTGCTCACCAAGCTGGTCCCCACCGAGGTGCGCCACACCGACCAGCTGGTGCTGCGGCGCAGCGACCAGCTGCAGGCGGTCAACGCCCGACCGGCGGGCAAGGCCCTGCTGGCCCGACACCTTTCCGCCCGTCGGGCCGAGAGCGACCGGGCCTACATTGAAACCTGCTTCGGCCGCTGCCTGTACAACGACCACGACCTGGCCATGCTGGAACAGGAGCTGTGCACCGGCAGCCACCGCACCTGCCATCTGTGGATCACCCGGGGAGAGCCCGCCTCCCACCGGCCCCCGGACGGGGAGGCCGCCCGTCTGGCCCGGGACGCAGCCCTCCAGCGGCAGCGCAACCTGGACTTTTACGCCAGAAACAGCGGGCTCTGCGCCAGCGGCATCCGGCGGCTGAGCGAGCAGCTGGCGGAGGCCCTGCGCTCCTACAGCCAGCCCCAGCCGGTGCGGGCCCGGTCCGGACGGCTCAACAGCCGCCGGGTCTGGCGGGCGCCCTGCCTGGGGGACCCGTCCGTCTTTCTGCGGCAGACCGAGGACATCCAGCCGGATCTTTCGGTGGATCTGCTGCTGGACGCTTCCGCCTCCCGGCTGAACAGCCAGGAGACCATCGCCGCACAAGGGTACATCCTGGCCGAAAGCCTGCTCCGCTGCGGGGTGAAACTGCAGATTTTCGCCTTCCGCAGCCTGCGGGGGTATACGGTATTGCAGCGGCTGAAAGGCTACCAGGACCCGGGCTGCCGGTCGGTCTTTGACTATTTTGCCGCCGGGTGGAACCGGGATGGTCTGGCCCTGCGCGCCGCCGCCCGTCTGGCGGATTCCGGCTGCGGGCACAAACTGCTGCTGATCCTGACCGATGCCAGCCCCAACGACAGCCAGAAGATCGCCCCCTCTGCTGCCATGCCCATTGGCCGGGACTACGGGGACCAGGCCGCCGTGGACGACACCGCTGCCCAGGTCCGAGCCCTGCGCAGCCAGGGGTTCCGGGTAGGGGCCATCTTTTTGGGCCTGGACCGGGACGTGCCCGCCCTGAAAACCATCTACGGCCGGGAGTTCGTGCGCATCCGCCAGGTGGACCAGCTGGCCGGGGCGGTGGGGACCCTTTTGCAGCGGCAGCTGCGGGAGATGGACTGACGCGCCCGCGCATCGCCATACAAACAAAAAGAGCACCTTCCGAACCAATCGGAGGGTGCTCTTTCTTAGTCTCTGTTATGCGGGAAGGCTTCTCAGTCCAGCGGCTTCATGGTGGGGAACA
>CALXHN010000096.1 GCA_944388105.1 uncultured Gemmiger sp.
GTCCGGAAGGGTTCATTCCTCTTCTTCCCGCCGGGGCGCAGGGATGGTCTTCACCCCGAACAGGAAGTACAAAACATGGAAGACCCACACGGCCCCCAGCACGATGCGGCCCAGCAGCACGGCATGCATCATCAGGAATCCCACGCTCATGAGCAGGGTGACCACCACCATGATGCGCACCTTGGTTCTGAGGGTCATGCCCCGGCCGGCCACATAGCTTTCCAGATTGTCTTTGTACAGGCGGGTGGAACGGAACCAGCGGTCCAGTCTTTCGGAACTTCTGCCGAAGCAGAAAGCCGCCAGGAGCAGGAAGGGAAAGGCCGGCAGCAGGGGCAGCACCGCCCCCAGCGCCCCCAGGCCCAGGCCCAGAAAGCCGCCCGCCAGATACAGGATTTTTTTCAGCTTCATTGTGGAATCTCCTTATGTATTTTCCCGCGCAGGGTCTCTGCCATATGATACAGCGCCAGCATCGGGTGGACCAGCAGCATCCGCGGGCCGGAAAACCGCATGACCTGACGGATCTTTTCCCGCATCTCCGGCCGGTAGCAGTGCACCGGACACCGGGAACAGAAGGTCTTTTGTTCCATGAACGGGCAGCGCTGGCTGCGGGCCCGGGCGTATTCCAGCAGAGCCGCACAGTCGGGGCACAAGGTGCCTTTTGTGTGGTGCTTTTTGCGGCAGTACAGTCCGATCATACAGGCCACCACCTGCTGTTCCCGCTCCCGCTTCTGCTGTGTGGTCATCAGCTGCACCTCCCGGCATCCACCTGCAGCACCCGGTCCGCGACCCGCATGGTGGACTGCCGGTGGGATACCAGCACCACCGTGCGGCCCGCCCGCTCCCGCTGCAGGGAGCGCAGGATGACCGCTTCGTTCAGGCTGTCCAGATTGCTGGTAGGCTCATCCAGCAGCATGAACGGCGCATTGTGCAGGAAAGCCCGGGCCAGCCCCAGGCGCTGGCGTTCCCCGCCGGAGAGGGTATCTCCCAGTTCTCCCACCTGGGTGTCGTACCCCTTTGGCAGGGAGAGGATGAAATCATGGACCGAAGCCTTGCGGCAGGCTTCCTCGATCTGGGCATCGGTGGCGTCCAGTCTGGCAATGCGCAGGTTATTGCGGATGGTGTCATGGAAAAGGTGGGTCTGCTGGGTGACGTAGCTTTCCATCTTGCGCAGGTCGTCGGTGTTGATCTGTCCCACCGGTTTGCCGGACAGGCGGATCGCCCCGCTGTCCGCTTCCCAGAATCGCATGAACAGCTTGAGCAGGGTGGATTTGCCGCTGCCGCTGCGGCCCACGATGCCCAGGATCTGGTTTTGGGGCACCTGTACTGACAGTTCCCGCAGGACAGGCTGGTCCTCGTATCCAAAGCTGACATTCTCGGCATCGGCACCGGAAAATCGGGTGGCGGGCTGTCCGGACACATCCCGTACCTGGGGCGTTTCCTGCAAAATGTCCAGCACCCGGTTGCCCGCGGCAAAGGTGTTCTGCAGGGTGCCGCCCAGCCCCGCCAGGGCCACCACCGGGCCGAAGGAGCTCATAAGGGCCACGGTGGGTACCAACACGCCATCAAAGGGCAGCTGCCCCTGCTGATACAGCACCGCCGCCGTCAGGAGCATTCCCAGGTCAAACAGCAAAATCAGGGCATTGGTCAGGGCCATGCCCCAGCCGGAGATCCATTTCAGGCGGGATTCCTCCCGGGTAAGGGCCACGGTCCGCTGGTCCAGTTCCCGGCGGCGCTGCACGCCCTGGGCATACTGCAGAGTCTCGGGCAGGCCGCGCAGGCTGTCCAGCACGAAGCTGCTCAGTGCCCCCGACTCAGTGCGGAAACGCAGCCCGTGGGTCCCGCTGGCCCGGGAGATGAGCAGCGGTATCACTGCCCCCACGCAGAGATAGGCGCCCAGGGCAAGCAGGCCCAGCAGCGGATGGAAGCTGCCGATAAAGGCCGACAGGATGCCGCTGAACAGCACCGCAATCAGCACCGGGGAGATGGTGTGGGCGTAAAAGACCTCCAGCAGTTCAATGTCGGAGGTGATCACGCTGATGAGGTTGCCCTTGTCCCGCACTTCCAGTTTGGCAGGCGCCAGCGCGCGCAGGGCCCGGAAGACCTTGTCCCGCAGCAGAGCCAGCAGCTTGAAGGCGATAAAGTGGTTGCAGGCCTGTTCTCCGTACCGCAGGGCGGCCCGCATCACCGCCATGGCCGCGATGCAGCCGAAGAGTCCGGCCAGCCCCAGAGGGGCAGGCAGTCCCAGGATGCCGCACAGGGCGTATACACCGAATATGGTGAGAAAGGCGGCGCACAGATGTCCGGCCAGACCCATGGATACAGCCAGGACCATATATCCGGCCAGAGGCCGGACCAGCCCGATCAGTTGGCGCATGACGGCAAAGCCGCTCCGTTGTTTCATCGGGGTTCCTCCTTGAGATTTTCCAGAGCCTGCTGGGCGTTCCACAACCGGGCGTACGCCCCCTTCCGGGCCAGCAGCTCCCGATGCAGACCGGCTTCGGTCACCTTGCCGTCCTGCAGTACATAAATGCGGTCGGCGGTTTCCACATTGGCCAGACGGTGGGAAATCAGGATCACCGTCTTGGTGCCGGCCATGGCCCGGATGCGTTCCATGATATCGTTCTCACTCTCCACGTCAATATTGGAGGTGGCTTCGTCAAAGATATAGATGGGGCTGTCGTGCAAAATGGCCCGGGCCAGAGCCAGACGCTGACACTGACCGCCGGACAGGTTGGCGCCCCGTTCTGCCACGGGGGTGTCCAGCCCCTGTTCCGCCCGCAGGAAGTCCGCCAGACGAACTTCCTCCAGCACCTGCCACAAGGCATGATCGTCGGCCTTGGGGCTGCCCATGCGCAGGTTTTCCCGGACGGTGCCCTTGAAAAGGTAGCTCTGGTGCCCCACATAGGTCACCTTGGATAGCAGGCTTGCCTCGGTGATGCGATCCAGCGGGATCCCCCCGATGGTCACCCCACCGGTCCAACCCCGGTTGCGTCCGGTGAGGACCCCGGCCAGGGTGGATTTTCCGCAGCCGCTCTCACCCACCACCGCGATGAAGCTTCCCTGCCCCGCCACCAGGTCCACGCCGCTGAGCACCGGGCGGTCGTGCGTGTACCCGAAGGTCAGATTCTCGCACCGGACGGTCACGTCCCGGCCCAGGGTCTGGGTACCGGCGGCAGGTTCGGGTGCATCCAGCAGGCGGAAGATTTTTTCCGAGGCAGCCATCCCGTTCATGGCAATATGGAAGTAGCTGCCCAGCAGCCGCATGGGCAGGAAGAAATCCGCCGCCAGCAGCAGGATGAACAGGGCACCATCCAGCTGCACGCTGCCGTCCCGGAAGGCCAGTACCGCCAGAACAATGCCTGCCGCCGCGCCGCCGTAAGCCACCAGGTCCATGATGGTGATGGAGTTCAGCTGCATGGTCAGGACCTTCATGGTGATGCGGCGGAACTTTTCCGATTCCCGGTTCATCTCCTCATGTTTGAATTGGTCTGCCTGGTAGATCTTCAGGGTGGTCAGGCCCTGAAGATTTTCCAGGAAGGTATCCCCCAGGGCGGTGTACTGGCCCCAGTATTTGCCCAGCAGCTTTTTGGCCCAGGTCTGTACCGCCGCGATGGCCGCGGGGATCAGGGGCACACAGACCAGCAGCACCGCGGCGGCGGGCAGATTGACCCGGCAGAGCACTGCGAACAGGGTCAGGGGCGCCAGCATGGCGTAAAAGAACTGGGGCAGATAGGCGCCGAAGTAGGTTTCCAGCTGGTCCACCCCTTCTACCGCCACCTGCACCACCTCGCCGGTGCTGACCCGCTCCCGGTAGGACGCGCCCAGGCGCAGCAGTTTGTCGTAAATCAATCCCCGCAGCCGCAGTTTGACCGTCCGGCTGGACAGAAACGCCATGCGGGAGGCTCCCACGCTGCAGGCCACACGCACCACCACCGCTGCCAGCACCAGGGCAGCGGCCCGGACCAGGGCGCCCGGGGCCAGGTGACCGGTGAAAAGGTCTGCCAGGACCCGGCAGAAGACCCCCATGAGCAGGATATTGGCGGCCAGGGACACCCACTGCAGGGCCACATTGGCGGCAATGTATTTTTTGCTTTCCCCCACCGCAGCGATGAGGCGCTTGTTGATCATCATGACTTTTGTTTCCTTTCCGTAGATTTGAGGGCCCGACGGCGGGCAAAGCCGTGGGCTGCCATGGCGCACAGGCACAGGATGCCCAGCACGCCGTGCACGGCCCCCGCCATGCCGCCCTGCATCAGTGCCGGGACGCCGCTGGCAAAGGCCAGCAGAAGAAGCGACAGCAGCGCCACCCCTGCACCTGTGAGTTTTTTGCGGCAGGCGATCATATGCCCCACGCAGAGGAGCAGAAACACGCTGGCCGTCATTTTATGGACCACAGCCCCTGTCAGCGGCTGCAGCATCGTGAGAAGGCCGCTGACCGCCAGCGCACCGTACATCAATTTTTTGCCCATGATATTCTCCATCCTTTCCGTAAAGGAAATCACTTCCAGTTGGTTTGTTGTGCCTAACTCTCATTGCAAGAAAAAGGTGCGTTCTCGGTTAGAGCGCACTAACTCGCGTATCATACCATACCCTGCCCGGTTTGTCAACCCGGCACCGGCCTTGCTTTTTCCCCCGTTTGCGGGCATACTGTTTATAAAAAGAAAAAAACAAGGAGGTCGCTTTTCATGTGTACCAGCATCACCGTATCCTCGCCCCTGTGCCTGCACGGGCGCAACCTGGATCTGGAGTATTCCTTCGGGGAGCAGGTGGTCATCACACCCCGGAGCTATGAATACAGGTTTCATCGTCACCCCGCCCTGCCCCGGCACTTTGCCATGATCGGCATGGCCAACGTGGCCGACAACTACCCCTTGTATGCCGAAGCGGTGAACGAGAAAGGGTTGTATATGGCGGGGCTGAATTTTCCCGGCAACGCCTGGTATCCCCCGCAGGAGGAAGTCCTCGGTGAGGCCGTGACACCCTATGAGCTGATCCCGCTTGTGCTGGGACAGTGTGAAAATCTGGCCCAGGCCAAAGAGCTGCTGGAAACGGTACAGCTGGTGGGCATTCCCTTCGCCCCGGGCTATCCCCTGGCACCACTGCACTGGCACATTGCCGATGCCACCGGCGCCCTGGTGGCGGAACCCCGGAAGGACGGCCTGCATCTGTACGAAGACCCCGCAGGCGTGCTGACCAACAACCCGCCCTTCCCCTATCAGCTGACGGCGCTGAACAATTTTCAACACCTGTCCCCCAAACCGGCGGAAAACCGCTTTGCCGCCGCCCTGCCTCTGGCGCCCTACGGCCAGGGAATGGGGGCCATCGGGCTGCCGGGGGACTTTTCGCCCCAGTCCCGGTATGTAAAGGCCTGCTTCCTGAAAGCCAACGCAGTCTGGGGAGACACGCCTCTGAGTGCCGTGGCCCAGTTCTTCCACATTCTGGACGGGGTGGCCATGGTACGGGGCAGCGTGCGCACCCCGGAGGACAAATGCGATATCACCACCTACTCCTGCTGCATTGACGCGGAACATGGCATCTACTACTTCAAGACCTATGACAACAACCGCATCCGCGCGGTGCATCTCCACGCCGAGGACCTGGAAGCCGATACCCTGTTCTCCTTCCCGCTGCAGGACCGCCAGGATGTGGAACACCTGAACGGGCGCATTCCCGAGACCCGCTGACAGCATAAAATGACCGCCCCCGCAGCTTTTGCGGGGGCGGTCATGTTTGTCCAGGGATTATTTCTTTTTGGTGTTGCCGCCCATACGGCGATCCCGGCGGGCATATTCGGCCAGGGCTTCATCAAAGCTGGCCTTGTCGAAGTCCGGGAAAAGGGTGGGCGTGAAGTAGAACTCCGCGTAGGCGCACTGCCACAGCAGGAAGTTGGAAAGCCGCTCCTCCCCGCTGGTGCGGATCATCAGATCCACCGGAGGCAGGTCCCGATAAAGATGGCTTTCGATGGTGCGCTCGTCGATGGCGGCGGGGTCCAGCCGGCCTTCTTTTACCTCACCGGCGATGGCGCGGACGGCATCGGTGATTTCCGCATGGCTGCCGTAGTTCAGGCAGAAGTTGACAATGCCCTTCTTGTTGTCCTTGGTCAGGTCCATCATGTAGTCCATGGCGTCCAGCACCCGCTGCTGCAGGCCGTCCCGCCGGCCGCTGAACAGGACCTGGCAGCCGCGCTCGTTCATCTCATCGGCGATGGTCCGGAAGTTGTTGGCAAACAGGTCCATGAGATAGCCCACTTCCTTGGCATCCCGGGCGAAGTTCTCGGTGGAAAAGACATACAGGCTGAGCACATGCACGCCCCGCTCCCCCACGGCGTAGCGGGTGATCTCTTTCAGGCGCTCAAACCCGGCCTTATGGCCCAGGCTGGCGGGCATCAGCCGCTGGCGGGCCCAGCGGCGGTTGCCATCCACAATGATGGCAACATGGGTGGGAATACGTGTTTCGTTGGCAGGCATGATTGTCTCCTTTTTCACTGTTGGGCTGTCTGGGGCAGAACGGTCTCGGGGGCGGATTCACCGGGATGCTGCCGCCGCCAGTTGAGGAAGCTTTCCAGAATCACCGCGGCGGATACCGAATCCAGCCGCTCCTTGCGTTTGGCGCCGAAGGTATCGTTCTGCGCCAGGATAGCCGCCGCCGAAACGGTGGTGCGGCGTTCATCCCACAGCACCACCGGCATGCCGCAGGCATCGGCCAGACGCTGGGCAAACCGGCGGCTCTTGGTGGCGCGGGCGCCTTCGGTGCCGTCCATGTTTTTGGGCAGCCCCAGCACCACGCCCTCCGACTTTTCCCGGAAAGCCACCGCCGCCACAGCCTGGGCCGCACGGTTCATGCTTTTTTCTTCGATCTGCGGGGTGATGGGCGCACAGACCAGTTCGGTGGCGTCACATCCCGCCAGACCGGTGCGGGAGTCCCCGTAATCCACTGCAATCCATTTCATGGCCAAACCTCCTGAGCCGATGCAAAGTGTACGGCACAGGGCCGCTTTTTCGTACATTATACCATTTGCGTGCCGCGGGCACAAGGCGGTCACACAGGCAGGCGCTTATCCAGGCGCTGGGCCAGCAGAGCGGCCAGCAAAATCTTGAGCACGTCACCGGGCAGATAGGGCAGCACGCACCAGACCAGGCTCTGCCACACACCGGTACCGGTGATGACCATGAACCAGACGGTGCCCAGGGCGTAGCACCCCACGCATCCCACCGCCATGGCGGCGCACATGCGCCAGAAGCTCCGGCCCCAGAGCTGGACCAGGGCGCCGGTGAGCAGCGCCGCCAGCATGAAGCCGATGGCATAGCCGCCGGTCTTGCCGAAGAGAACCGCCGGACCGCCGGAAAGTCCGGCCATGACCGGGACCCCCACCGCAGCCAGCAGCAGATAGACCAGCTGGCTGCCGGCCCCCCACACTGCGCCCAGCAGCAGCCCGGACATGTAGGAGGCAAACAAGGCCAGATTGATGGGCACGCCCCAGGGCATGGGGACCTGGATCTGGCTGCACACGGCCGTCAGGGCCGTGAACAGAGCGCACAGGATCATTTTGCGCAGGCGAAGATGGGTGGTTGTGTTCATGGGGAGCGCCTTCCTTCCTTGGTTGTTGATGAAAAGGCCGGGGTCCGGCCCGGAACCGTCTTGTTCCAGTATATCGCAGGGGTATGGTGCCGTCAACCACGGAAA
>CALXHN010000097.1 GCA_944388105.1 uncultured Gemmiger sp.
AATCTACTACCGTTTTATCGGCAAAGTGGAGTAAAAACGCAAATAAACCATTTATCTCTTTAAGTTGGGGAAACCGGCAGCTCCTGTCCGGACATCGCCCTGCTTTGTCCTCTGGCCCGGGCGCTGGACACCAACGTGGATACCCTGCTGCAATTTGAAGAGACCCTTGCCGATGAGGAAGTCATCACCCGGATCAACGCCATTCTGGAGCAGGCTCTGCGGGACGGCACCGTGGATGCGGCCCAACAGCAGCTGAACGAACTGCTGCGCCGTTATCCCAATTGCACCGCCCTGCAGTACAATGCCGCCGTGGCTTATGATTCCTTCCGCCTGTTCTTTCCCACGGCGCCGGAATCGCTGCAGCGGGAATGGAAGGACAGCAAGCGGTCTTTACTGGAGCGGATACGTTCCGGCGGCAATGCTGCCTACTGGCAGAGCGTCACCCTCAGTCTGGCCGCCCTGGAGATCGCCGACGGTGACCCGGAGCAGGGCGCCGCACAGCTGAAGGAACTGCCCCAGCAGACCTGGGATATCGGAGGTATGTGGGCCCTGTATTATATGAAAACGGACCGGCCGGAACAGGCCCTGGAACTGACCCAGAAACAGCTGTACCGGGCCGTGACCCAGGCCATCTCCGCCCTGGTGACCATGACCAATCCCAAGCTGCAGCCGGACCCGGACAAGCGCCACAAGCTGTGCGACGCCTACCGGACCCTGGCGGAGACCTTTGCCCTGCCGGACAGGAGCGACGGCCTGCTGCTGGAACTGTACCTGGAACAGGGAAACATCGAAAAAGCCGCAGCCTGCTTTGTGCAGTACGCCCATGCGCTGCAGGCCCCCTTCCGGCTGCCGGACCCGGATCTGTTTGCCCCGGGACTGCCCGCCCGGACTTCGGAGCCGCCCCTGGCCGCCGTCCGGGAGATGCTCCGCATGCTGGTCAGAGCTTTTGACCAAGAGGCGCGATACCGTCCCCTTTGGGCCGTTCCTGCCTGCCGTGCTGCCCTGGACCAGCTGAAGTCCGGTCTGGAACAGGCACCGACGGCTTGACCTGCCTGTCTGCGGGCCGTATACTGATAAAAAATCCGGGTATCGGCCTGTGTCCGGCGGGCAAAATCCGATCAGGAGGCATTGTATGAACAAACAGGAAGTTTATGCGTTTCTGGACGAGAAGCACATCGGCCACGAAATCACCGAGCACGCCGCCGTCTACAACATGGAGGAACTGGCCCGGGTGCAGCTGCCCTATCCTGACCGGGACGCCAAGAACCTTTTTGTGCGGGACGACAAGCGGCGCAACTATTATCTCATCACCGTGCGGGGAGACAAGCGGGTAAACCTGAAAGATTTCCGCCGCAGGCAGGGCACCAAGCCACTGACCTTCGCCTCCCCGGAGGAATTGCAGGAGATCCTGGGCCTTGTTCCCGGCGCCGTGACCCCCTTCGGTCTGCTCAATGATACCCAGTGCCGGGTACATTTTTACATCGACCGGGATTTCTGGCAGGGCTCCGGCCTGATCGGCGTGCATCCCAACGACAACACCGCCACCGTCTGGCTGAAAGCCCGGGACCTGACCGCATTGCTGCAGGAACACGGCACCGCCGTGGACATTGTGGAACTGGACTGATCCCCTGCCCCGTTTGCCCCAAAGGAGTGATCGTATATGCCCATGCTGGGTGCTTTTCTGAGCCCGCATCCGCCCGTTCTGCTGCCCGAGGTGGGCAGAGGCCGGGAGCGGGAAATTGCCGCCACCGGGAACGCCATGGCCAAAGCCGCCGCAGAGGTGGCCCGCTGGGCCCCCGAGGTGCTCATCATCTCCTCCCCGCACACCATTCTGTACGGGGATTACTTCCACATTGCCCCTGGCCGCGGCGCGTCGGGTTCCATGGCGGCCTTCGGTGCGCCCCAGGTGCGCATGGAGACCGCGTATGATGTCCCCCTGCGGGAGGAAATCATACGCTGCGCCGAAGCCGCCGGCCTGCAGGCCGGCACGATGGGCCAGCAGGACCCCAGCCTGGACCACGGTGTTCTGATTCCGCTGTATTTTCTGCGCAAAGCAGGGGTGACCTGTCCCATCGTGCGGATGGGGCTGTCCGGATTTTCGGCCCTGGACCACTACCGTCTGGGGCAGTGTGTGGCCCAGGCGGTGGAAAGCCTGGGCCGCCGTGCCGTCTTTGTGGCCAGCGGAGATCTTTCCCACAAGCTCAAGGCCGACGGGCCCTACGGCTTTGCACCGGAAGGTCCGGTCTTTGACGAGGCCGTGACCCGGGCCATGGACACCGGCAGCTTTCTTGACTTTTTCACCCTGGATTCCTCCCTCTGCGAGCGTGCAGCCGAATGCGGTCTGCGCTCCTTCCAGATCATGGCCGGTGCCCTGGACGGACTGGCGGTCCGGCCCCGTCTGCTCAGCCACGAAGGCACCTTCGGGGTGGGCTACGGTGTCGCGCTCTTTCCGGTCACCGGCCGGGACGACACCCGCCGGTACGCCGCTGCCTGCGAGCAGATACGCAAAGACCGCATGGCCGCCCGTCGGGCCGGAGAGGATCCCTGGGTCCGGCTGGCACGGCTCTCGCTGGAAACCTTTCTCCGGCAGGGCCGGGTGCTGCAGGCCCTGCCGGACGACCTGCCCGCCGAACTGACCCATCGGGCCGCCGGGACCTTTGTCTCACTGCACAAGGACGGCCGGCTGCGGGGCTGCATCGGGACCATCACCCCCACGGAGGAGAACGTGGCCCGGGAGATCGTGCAGAATGCGGTCTCCGCCGGGACCCGGGACCCCCGGTTTCCCCCGGTGCGCGCCGGAGAACTGGACGAGCTGGAATACAGCGTGGACGTGCTGGGCCGCCCGGAACCGGTGGATTCGCCCGACCGTCTGGACCCGAAGATCTACGGCGTCATTGTGAGTTACGGACGCAAACGCGGGCTGCTGCTGCCGGACCTGGAAGGTGTGGACACGGCAGCGGAACAGGTGGACATCGCCCGCCGCAAGGGCGGTATCCGGGAAGAAGACCCCTACACCCTGCAGCGGTTCAAGGTGGTGCGGCATCTATGAGCGTGACCTGTGAATTGTGTTTTCATCGCTGCCGTCTGGATGAGGGCCAGACCGGCGCCTGTCGGGCCCGGGCCAACCGGAACGGCACCATCGTATCGCTGAATTATGGCCGACTCACCGCCCTGGCGCTGGATCCCATCGAGAAAAAACCGCTGCGCCGGTTCCACCCCGGCAGCCTGATTCTGTCGGCAGGAAGTTTCGGCTGCAACCTGCACTGCCCTTTCTGCCAGAATGCCGGGATCGCCGCCGCGGGGACGGAGGCGTTCACCCGGGACTTCACCCCCGGGCAGCTGGTACAGGAGGCTCTGCGGCTGCGGGACAAGGGCAGCATCGGGGTGGCCTACACCTACAACGAACCCCTGGTGGGCTACGAGTATGTGCGGGACTGCGCCGAGCTGGTCCATCAGGCCGGACTGGTCAATGTGCTGGTGACCAACGGGACCATTGCGGAAAAGCCCTGGCGGGAATTGCTGCCGTTGCTGGATGCGGTGAACATCGACCTGAAAGGCTTTACCCAGAGCTGGTACCGGCGGTTGGGCGGGGACCTGGAAACGGTCAGGCGGTCCATCACCCTGGCGGCGGAACGCTGCCATGTGGAGGTCACCACCCTGGTGGTCCCCGGGGAAAACGACAGCGAAGAGGAGATGCGGGCCTTGTCGGTCTGGCTGGCTTCGGTCAGTCCGGACATCCCGCTGCATGTTTCCCGCTTTTTCCCGCGGTATCGGATGGCGGACCGTCCGGCCACACCGGTGGACACCGTCTGCCGTCTGGCCGACCTGGCCCGGGAACAGCTGCGGTATGTATATACGGGCAATTGCTGAATCACAGAAAAAAGCAGGGGGGCGCAGACCCGACGGGTCTGCGCCCCCTGCTTTTCCATGCCGGTACCTATATACCCTTTCCTTATGCGGCCGGACAGTCTTGCTCCGGCGTCCCAGTTCCCCACATGGCAGCGGCAAAGCCGTTTCAACGGGTAAGTTCCTCGTAGAGTTTCTCCGCAAAAGTCCGGTGTCCCTGCTCGGTAAAATGCACGCCGTCAAAAGCCAGTTCCACCTGCCATTTTCCCGCATCGGCAAACCGGAAGCCTCTCTGCTTGGCCAGAGTCTGGTAGTGCGCGGCCAGTACGGCAAAATCGTCTATGATTTTATCAGGGCCGCACGGTTCCTCCGTCCATTCATCATAGATCACCACCGGCGGCGGTGCAATCAGCATGATCTGGTGCCCCGACAAGGTGGGCCGGGACAAGAAGCGCTCCATCTTCCACGCAGCCTTGTCCGGTGAACCCCCCGTTTTTATGAGGTCATTGGTTCCCAGCATCAGGATCACCAGATCGGTGTGCATGGGGAAAGAACAAGGCGCATCCGGAATGCAGCGGCCGTTTTCTCCCTGGTTGATGATTTCCCAGCCGGTCTTTTGCGCCAGAATATCCACCCAGCGGCTTTCCTTGGGATATCGCCCGCCCAGCAGGGAACGCGGGTCATATCCATAGGTATTGGAATCTCCGAAGCACAGCACATTCATCCGTTCAGGCCTCCCTGTGATGGCGCTTTCCCTTCTTTTTGTCTATGGTCATTATACATGTCTGTTTCCCCCGGGACAACCGCTTTCTTCCAGGAAGCGCAGTCCGGTTCTTTTCTCCCCTTTTTTTGCATAGCCTGCACTGAATGGGAGGTGAGAAACGTGTTTTCAATTTTATGGGTGTTTCTGCAGAACGCGGCCGCACATATCTGGTTCGCCGCCCTGCACCTGGAGAGCGGCAGTTTTCCCCGCCCCCTCTCCCCTGCTCAGGAACAGGCCGCCTTTGCCGCCATGCATGCTGGCGATACCGCTGCCCGGGACAGACTCATCAGCCACAACCTGCGGCTGGTGGCCCATGTGGTCAAAAAATACTATGCCGCCCCGGGCGGGCAGGACGACCTCATCAGCATCGGCACCATCGGGCTCATCAAGGCGGTGGATACCTTCCGGCCCGAACGCCGGGTCCGGTTTTCCAGTTATGCCAGCCAGTGTATTGAAAATGAGATCCGCATGCATCTGCGGCATATCCGGCGGGAAGGGACGGTGGTCTCGCTGCAGGAACCGCTGGAAGCCAGCAGCCGGAATGGCGGGTCCCTCACATTGGGAGATGTACTGCCCGATGATGGCGTCATGGAGGACGACTGCGAGCAGCGGGATCTGGCCAGACGGCTGCGCGGACTGGTGGCGGAGCTGCCGGAACGGGAACAGCGCATCCTGACCCTGCGCTACGGCCTGGACCGGCGCCCTCCCCTGACCCAGCAGCAGGTGGCCGAGGAATTCCACATCAGCCGGTCCTACATTTCCCGACTGGAAAAGCGGGCCCTGCAGATGCTGAGCAAGCGATGGCACAGCGGGGAGGCGCCCCGTTGACCCAGTCTGTCCTCCACACAAATACACTTGACCTTTCTTCGCAATCATGGTATCCTAGATATCGACGTTCCGTTTTGAGGGAGCGTTTTGGTGTATTACAACTGGAAGAGAGGAACGGAAAGTATCATGGAACAGTTTACCGCCCTGGTGTCCCAGGCAAGCAACTTTTTGTGGGATTATATCCTTGTGTTTCTGCTGGTAGGCACCGGCATCTTTTTCACCCTGCGGCTGGGATTCATCCAGGTCCGCCGCTTTGGCGAGGGCATGCGCCGTCTGTTCGGCGGGTTCAGCCTGCACGGCAAGGCCGCCGGCAAGGACGGCATGAGCTCCTTCCAGGCACTGTCCACCGCTGTGGCCGCCCAGGTGGGCACCGGCAACATCACCGGCTGTGCCACCGCCCTGGTCAGCGGCGGCCCGGGAGCGCTGTTCTGGGTGTGGGTATCCGCCTTTTTCGGCATGGCCACCATCTACGCCGAGGCCGTACTGGCCCAGACATACAAGACCACCGTGGACGGCCATGTGACCGGCGGTCCCGTCTACTACATCCGCGCCGCCTTCAAGGGGCGTTTCGGCAAGTTTCTGGCCGGGTTCTTCTCGGTGGCCATCGTGCTGGCCCTGGGCTTCATGGGCAATATGGTCCAGTCCAACTCCATCAGTGATGCCTTCCACAACGCTTTCGGCGTGAACAAACTGGTGGTGGGCGTTGTGGTAGCGGCCGTTGCGGCGTTCATTTTCCTGGGCGGCGTACAGCGCATTGCCGCTGTCACCGAAAAGCTGGTCCCCATCATGGCCATCTTCTACATTCTGGGCTGTGTGGTCATCCTGCTCATGAACATCACGGCCCTGCCCGGTGCCTTTGCCCAGATCTTCGGCATGGCCTTCCGGCCGCAGTCCATGGCCGGCGGCGTGGCCGGTGTGACGGTACAGCAGGCCATCCGCTACGGTGTGGCCCGCGGGCTTTTCTCCAACGAAGCCGGCCTGGGTTCCACCCCCCACGCCCACGCCATCGCCAAGGTCAAGCATCCCCAGGACCAGGGCGCCATGGCCATCGTCAGCGTGTTCATCGACACCTTCGTGATTCTGACCCTCACCGGTCTGGTGCTCATCACCTCCGGTCTGGTCTCTACAGGCTTGGACGGCACCGCCCTGACCCAGGCAGCCTTTGCCCAGACCTTCGGGCCGTTCGGGCAGGTCTTCATTGCCGTGTGCATGTTCTTCTTCGCCTTCTCCACCATCCTGGGCTGGTACTTCTTCGGACAGGTCAACTTCAAGGCGCTGTTCGGTTCCAAGGCCCTGCCGGTGTACAGTGCCATCGTGGTGCTGTTTGTTCTGGTGGGCTCCACCCTGAAGGTGGACCTGGTGTGGAAACTGGCCGACTTTTTCAACGGTCTCATGGCCATTCCCAACCTGATCGCCCTGCTGGCCCTGTCCGGCGTGGTGGCCTCCATCGCCCGACAAAAGAACGACTGACAGAAATAAAAGCGGCGTGTTTCCTGCCCGGAAGCACGCCGCTTTTTGATTATCGGAAACAGAGCCACAGCACAAGGTAGCATCCCGCGTAAAAGCCGGCTCCCGCCCAGGCCCACCGGGCCGTCGAACCGCCCCGCCGGGGCATGGTCCGCCGCAGGGCCAGGTATATCCCCGCCCCCACCGGCGGCAGCAGAAAGGCCAGCGTATTCAGTCCCAGGTGGGGCAGATCCTGACGGGCCTTGTCCTCCGCGGCCGGCCCGTCCGACTTTTCAGAATTGATTTTCGTTTGTGCTCTCCCCTTTTGTGGTCCATTTTCTCTTTATTGTAGATAATATTTATCTAAAAGTCAATAGACAGAATCTATCTAGCCTATTCTTGTAATAGAAGAAGGCAGGTGGACACAATGACCAATCGCGTACGGGAATTGCGGGAAGATCACGACTACACCCAGCAGCAGTTGGCCGATATGATCGGCATCACCCAGCGCAAATACAGTTATCTGGAGACCGGTACCCAGCCGCTGACCGCCGATTTTCTGGTGGCGCTGGCAAAGATCTACGATGTGAGCATCGACTACATCCTGCTCTGCACCGACACCCCGCGGCGGTACCCGCCCCGGGAGGCCCGCAGATAA
>CALXHN010000098.1 GCA_944388105.1 uncultured Gemmiger sp.
TCCATGACCGCCACGATCTGCTTGCCGTTCAGGGCGGCCCAGTCGGTGGTGACGATGGTGGCGGTGGGGTTCTTTTCCTGCAGCAGGGCCACGGCCTTGGCCACCTTGGCCTCGTCGGCGTTGCCGGTGCGGCTGAGGATCAGGCAGGAAGCATGGCTGACCTGGTCGTCATAGAACTCGCCGAAGTTCTTCATATACATCTTGACCTTGTTCACGTCGGCCACGGTGACAAAGCTGTTCAGGGTGACGGGCAGGGTCTCGGCCACGCCCTCCACGGCCCGGGTCACGTCGGACAGCTTGCCCACGCCGGAAGGCTCGATGAGGATGCGGTCGGGATGGTAGGTCTCCACCACCTTTTTCAGGGCTTCCCGGAAGTCGCCCACCAGGGAGCAGCAGATGCAGCCGGAGTTCAGCTCGTTGACCTGGATGCCCGCCTCCCGCATGAAGCCGCCGTCGATGCCGATCTCACCGAATTCGTTCTCGATGAGCACCAGCTTTTCGCCGCCGAAGGCTTCCTGGATCAGCTTCTTGATGAGTGTGGTCTTGCCGGCGCCCAGAAAGCCGGAGAAAATATCGATCTTGGTCTTGTTCATATTCAATCAACCTCTGTTTTCTGTTACAGTGAAAGGGCGGCTGACCCGGCACTCCGGGCCGCCGTCTGCTAATACTATTATAACAAAGCCGTCAAGGGGCAAAGGGCACAATTTTCCATGGGAAAGCCACCGTTTTTTGCACGTTCCCGTGCCAAAATGCCCGGAGCTGATTCGTAGAATCAGACAAAGGGGCCGCCGTGCCCTTTCCCTTTTCCTGCCGTGCCGCAGGCAAACACCATCCGATGGGAGGGACCTTTCTTGTACCGTATTCTGATCGTGGAGGACGACCAGTCCCTGGCCCGGTCCATCGCCCGGGTGCTGGCCGACCGGGGCTTCGACCCGGCTGTGGCCGAAGACCTCACCGACATCCTGCCCCGGTTCCGGGCCTTTGACCCCCAGCTGGTGATCCTGGACCTTTCCCTGCCCTACCACAACGGCTACCACTGGTGCCGGCGGCTGCGGGAGGTGTCCGACCTGCCCATTCTGTTTCTGTCCTCGGCGGCGGACAGTCTGAACCAGGTCACCGCCATGGACCTGGGGGCGGACGATTACATCGCCAAGCCCTTTGACGCCGAGCTGCTGGGAGCCCGGGTACAGGCCCTGCTCCGCCGCGCCTACGCCTACCGCCGTGCCCCCGAGCTGGCGGACTGCGGCGGGGTGCCCCTGGACCTGGGGGCCGGGGTGCTGCGGGCGGACACCGGCCCGGTGACCCTGACCCGCAACGAGCTGCGGATCTTGCAGGCTCTGCTGGAGCGGCGGGGCAAGGTGGTGCGCCGGGAGGACCTGATGACCGCCCTGTGGGCCACCGATTGCTACATCGACGAAAACACCCTGACGGTGAATGTGGCCCGCCTGCGCAAGCGCCTGGAAGCCGCCGGGGTGCCGGGGCTCATCCGGACGGTGAAGGGGGAGGGATACTGCATTCCATGAAAACGGTGCTGGCCTATCTGTATGAGCGGCGGCAGGTGCCCCTGACCTGGGGGCTGTGCACCGCCGTCTTTGCCCTGGTGACCCTGCTGTACGGCCTGCCCGCCGAGGGCGCTGCCTACGGGGCGGCGCTGGCCCTGGCCGGGTGCTGCCTGCTGCTGGGGGCCGGGTGGCCGGGGTGGCACCGCCGGGTGCAGGCCGCCCGTCAGGCCGCCGCTGACCCGGACCGGGACCACATCCCCCTGCCCGGGTCCCCCGCCGGCGGGCTGGAGGCCGCCTACCAACAGGCCCTGGACGCCCAGGTGGCCCGGGCCGCCGCCCTGGGCCGGGACCGGCGGGCGCTGCGGGACGACCTGCTGGACTATTTTGCCGTCTGGGCCCACCAGGTCAAGACGCCTCTGGCGGCCATGCGGCTGCTGGTGCAGAACCGGACGGACCCCGCCGCGCTGGAACCGGAGCTTTTCCGCACCGAGGAATACGTGGACGCGGCCATGGGGTATCTGCGCCTGGGGGCGGACAGCCGGGACCTGGCCCTGGCCCCCACCGCCCTGGACCCGGTGGTGCGGCGCAGCCTGCGCCGGTATGCCCGGATGTTTATTCTGCGGCGGCTGCGGCTGGTCTATGCGGGCGCCCCGGAAAAGGCCCGCCCGGTCACCGACCCCAAGTGGGTGGGGTTCATTCTGGAACAGCTCCTGTCCAACGCGGTGAAGTACACCCCGCCCGGGGGCACCGTGACGGTGCAGGCGGACGGGCAGGCCCTGCGGGTCTCCGACACCGGGCCGGGTGTTTCTCCCTCCGACCTGCCCCGCCTGTTTGAAAAAGGCTACACCGGGGCCAACGGCAGGGCGGCGGGGGCGGTGTCCAGCGGGCTGGGGCTGTACCTGTGTGCCCGGGCGGCGGAGCGGATGGGCTGTACCCTGCAGGCCCGCAGCACCCCGGGGCAGGGCTGTACTTTTGTGCTCACCTTTCCCCCCGCAGGCGCCTTCTATGAATGAGCATGTGACAAAACCGTAAGGCAGCGGCCCCGGACTGTAAGCCAAAGCCATGGCAGGGACCGGGCGGCGGGGGTATGCTGGAAACAGCCAGCCGACCGGTTCCGGGCGGCCGGACAGTCTGAACAAAGGAGAGCAACACCCATGCCAAACAAGGAAACGCCGCTGTTGGCCATCACCCACCTGGAAAAGGTCTACACCGCCCGGTTCGGGTCCCTGCGGGTGCAGGCCCTGGCGGACATCAGCTTCACGGTGCCCAAAGGGGAATACCTGGCCATCATGGGGGAATCGGGGGCGGGCAAGACCACCCTTCTGAACATTCTGGCCGCCCTGGACCGGCCCACCGGGGGCAGTGTCTGCCTGAACGGCCGGGACCTGACCAAAATCCCGGACAAGGACCTGGCGGAGTTCCGCCGGGACCACCTGGGCTTTGTGTTCCAGGACTTCAACCTGCTGGACACCCTCTCGGTGCGGGACAACATCCTGCTGCCCCTGGTGCTGGCAGACACCCCTTACGCCGAGATGAGTACCCGGCTGGAGCCCCTGGCCCTGCAGCTGGGCATTGCGGCCCTGCTGGACAAGTTCCCCTACGAGATCTCCGGCGGGCAGAAGCAGCGGGTGGCGGTGGCCCGGGCGCTCATCACCCGGCCCGCCCTGGTGCTGGCGGACGAACCCACCGGCGCTCTGGATTCCCGGTCGGCGGACGCCTTGCTGGAGCTGTTCGGGGCCATCAACGCCGGGGGCCAGACCATTCTCATGGTCACCCACAGCGTGCGGGCGGCCAGCCACGCCCAGCGGGTGCTGTTTTTGCGGGACGGCCAGGTGTACCACCAGCTGTACCGGGGGGCTCTGAGCCGGGAGGAGATGTTCGCCCGCATTTCGGACACCCTCACCGCTCTGGCGGGAGGTGCGGACCATGTCTAAATTCCGGCTGTATCTGCGCATGGGCGCCCGGGGGGTGCTGCGCAACCGGCAGCTCTACCTGCCCTTCACCCTGGCCGCCGCGGGCTGTGTGGCCATGTGCTACATCCTGCGGTTCCTGGCCTACAGCGAACTGGTGGCCACCATGCGGGGCGGGGTGTATGCCGGCCTCATGCTCAACCTGGGCAGCGGTATCCTGGTGTTCCTGGTGGTGTGGATCCTGGTCTACGCCAACGGCTTTGTGATGCACCGCCGTGCCCGGGAGCTGGCTTTGTACAGCGTGCTGGGCCTGCGCCGCCGGGACGTGGGGGCCATCCACGCCGTGGAGACGGTGCTGGTCTGGCTGGCGGGCACGGTGCTGGGCATCGGGGCGGGGGCCTTGCTCAGCAAACTGGCCCTGGTGCTGCTTTTGCGGCTGATGCTGCTCAGCGTGCCCATGGGATTTTCCTTCTGCCTTCCCGGCGCCGCCGAGAGTGCCGCCGCCTTCGCCCTTCTGTTTGCAGGGCTGTACCTGTGGGACCTGCGCCGCATCTTCCGGGCCAGGCCCATCGAGCTGCTCCACGCCGGACAGATGGGCGAGCGGGAACCCCGCAGCCGCAGGCTGCTGGCCCTGCTGGGGGTCCTCTGCCTGGGCGGCGGGTACGCCCTCTCCTTCTTCACCACCGACATGCTCTTTGTCCTTTTGCTGTTTTTCGCGGCGGTGGGGCTGGTCATCATCGGCACCCACTGCCTCTTCGGGGCGGGGAGCGTGGTGCTGCTCAAGGCCCTGCGCCGGAACAAACGCTTCTACTACCATCCCCGCCGTTTCATTGCGGTGTCGGGGCTGCTCTACCGGATGAACCAGAACGCCAGGGGGTTGGCCAACATCTGCATCCTGGTGACCACCGTGCTGGTCAGCGTGGCCACCACCGTCTGCCTGTACGCGGGCATCGAGGTCACCCTGGACCGCAGCTATCCCCACGAGATCATGGTTTCCGGCAGCTGTGACACCGACGCCCTGGCCGACACCGACTATACCTGGCTGGACACCCTCACCGCCCATGCCGCCGCCCCCTGGACCGACGCCCCCGCCCAGGGGTTTGCCTACTGCACCCTGGGGGCGCAGGCCACCCAGGCCGGGTATGTGACCCGCAGTTCCAACGACCCCACCGGCCTGACCGGCTTCTACCTCATTGCCGCCGAAGATTACACCGCCCTCACCGGGCAGGCCCTTTCCCTGGACCCGGGCACCGCCCTGCTCCTCTGGCCGGAGGGCGGCAGCGGGGACCTGGTGCTGGACGGCCAGACCTGGAAAAACGCCGGCCAGCCGACGGAATGGCCCCTGCCCAACATCTTTGACACCGGATTTGACAACGGCACCGTCTGGGTGGTGCTGCCCCGGCGGGCGGACCTGGCCGGGGCGGTGCGGGCCGCCGAAGCCTCGGGGGCCATGGCGGGGGCCCGGTACTCGGTGCTGCTGGACCCCGCCGGCCTGAGTGAGGACCAGCTGCTGGACTGCGCTGCCGCCATCGACGCAGCCCTGCCCCGGGAGGGCATCCAGCCCGGGTTTGACGCCGGACTGTATGTGTACAACCGGGCGGGCATCCGGCTGCAGTACTACGCCATGAACGGCAGTTTTGTCTTTCTGGGGGTGTTCCTGGCCCTGATGTTCAGTCTGGCCACCGTGCTGATGATCTACTACAAACAGCTCAGCGAAGGGTATGAGGACCGCAGCCGGTTCGTCATCCTGCAGCAGGTGGGCCTGAGCGCCGGGGAGGTCCGGGGCGCCATCCGCACCCAGGTGCTGGGGGTGTTCTTCCTGCCCCTGGCGGGGGCCGCCCTGCACCTGGGGGCCGCCTCGCCCATGCTCATGCGGATGATCGCGGTGTTCGGGCTGTCCGACCCGGTGCTCTTCTGGCTGTGCGCCGGGGGCACCCTGGCGGTGTTCGGGCTGTGCTATGTGGGGGTGTACGCCCTGACCGCGCGGCAGTATTACCGCATCGTGCGCATGTGAGGGGACCGGGATCCTATCGGGAAAGGGGCAGGGTTTGCCGTTGCTAACCCTGCCCCTTTACTATTTTGCAAAACGTGCTACAATTACAAAGGATATCATCCAAATCCGGTTCCCCTGTGGGATAGATAAAGGAGTGTTCAACTTTGACCGTGAACGAAAAGATCGCCGCCCTGCGGGCGGCCGCCCAGGCCAACGGTGCCGACGGCGTGCTGGTCATGACCAGCGACCCTCATTGCAGCGAATATGTTCCCGCCTATTACAACGCCCTGCCTTGGCTCACCGGCTTTATCGGGGAGAACGCCACCCTGGTGGTCACCGGCAGTGAGAGCGCCCTGTGGGTGGACGGCCGGTTCTATGTCCAGGCGGACAAGCAGCTGGCCGGCACCGAGATCCAGTCCATGCACGCCGGCGCCGCCGGTGTGCCCACCGTGGCGGAGTTTTTGACCCAGAAGTTCAGCGCCGGTCAGACCCTGCTGCTGGACGGCTCCTGCGTGCCCACCGCCACCGTGCGGGACTACGCCAAGACCCTGGAAAAGGTGGGCGCCAGCCTGCGCAGCCTGGACGTGGTCAGCTCCATCTGGGGCGGCGAGCGTCCGGCCCTGCCCAACACCCCCTGCTTCCTTCTGAAGAAGGAGGTCACCGGCGCCGATGCCGCCGAGAAGATCGCCGCCGTGCGGGCGGAACTGGCCAAGGAGGGCGCCAACGCCCTGGCCGTCACCGGGCTGGACTGCGTGGCATGGCTTTTGAACATGCGGGCCCATGACCTGCCCTGCACCCCGCTGGCGGTGTCCTACGCCTACATCACTGCCGACAGCTGCACCCTCTTTTTGGCTCCGGGCCGCCTGAGCGCGGAAGACGCCGCCGCCCTGGCCGCCCAGGGTGTGGCCCTGCGGGACTACACCGAGCTGCTGGACTTTGTGCGCAGCCGCACCGACGAGGAGACCATCCTGGTCAGCCCCGCCACCACCAACTACGACCTGTACAGCGCCATTGAGGCCAACCCCCACCTGACCGTGAAGGAGGGTGCCGACCCCATCATCGCCCTGAAGGGGGTCAAGAACCCGGTGGAGCTGGCCAACAGCCGGGAATGCCACATCCGGGACGGCGTGGCCCTGGTGCGGTTTGAGATGGACCTGGAAAAGGCCCTGGCCGAAGGCAAGCAGCTGATGGAGACCGACATTGAGGTCATGCTCCAGCGCCGCCGCAGCGAACAGCCCGGGTACATGGAGGACAGCTTCAACACCATCGCCGCCTACGGCCCCAACGCCGCCATGATGCACTATCACGCCGAGGGGGAGGTCAACAGCCCCATTGAGCGCAAGGGCTTTTTGCTCATTGACAACGGCGGCCAGTATGACTGCGGCACCACCGACATCACCCGTACCTATCCCATGGGCCCCCTGACCGAAAACGAGCGCAAGTATTACACCTGGACCCTGCAGAGCCACATCGACATGGCCCGGGCGGTCTTCCTGGATTACTGCACCGGCTTTGCCCTGGACACCTTTGCCCGTGCGCCCCTGTGGGCCCACAAGATCAACTACCGCTGCGGCACCGGCCACGGGGTGGGCTTCATTGCCAACGTGCATGAAGGCCCCCAGAGCCTGCGTCCTCAGAACGGGGTGGTCTTCAAACCCGGCATGACCATCACCGACGAACCCGGCGTGTACGAGACCGACGAGGTGGGCATCCGCATTGAGAACGAGCTGGAATGCGTGTCTGCCGGCACCAACCAGTACGGCAACTGGCTGGCCTTTGAGCCCCTGACCGTGGTGCCCATCTCCACCGAGCCGGTGCTGGTGGACGAGCTGAGCCGCCCCCAGATCGACTGGCTGAACAACTACCACCAGCATGTGTACGAGACCCTGGCTCCCCGCCTGAACGAGGAGGAAAAGGCCTGGCTGAAGGCCAAGTGCGCCCCCATCGGCCGCTGAGTCCCCGACATACCAACAGAACACCGCCCCGCGGCGAACGCCTTGCAGCGTTTTCC
>CALXHN010000099.1 GCA_944388105.1 uncultured Gemmiger sp.
GTGCTGGATGCCACCAGCGGCTACGCCAACGGCACCGGGGAAGCGGATGCCGACTACCGCACCGTCTGCACCGGGACCACCGGCTTCCGGGAAACGGTGCGGGTGACCTATGACCCGGACCAGGTCAGCCTGGACGCCCTGCTGCTGGCCTACTTCTACGTCATCGACCCCACGGTGGAAAACCGGCAGGGGAATGACCGGGGCACCCAGTACCAGACCGGTGTCTATTACACCGACGAAGCCGCCCGGGAGACGGTGGAACGGATTGCCGCCATCGAGCGGGGCCGCAGCGAGAAGTTCATGGTGGAGATTGGTCCGCTGGTCAACTTCTATCCAGCGGAGGAATACCACCAGGATTACCTGGAAAAGAACCCCGGCGGCTACTGCCACATCCCTCGGGATGAGATCGCCCTGTTCTCCCAGCTGCGCATCGACCCCGGCGACTACCGCAAACCGGCGGCGGAAACCATCCGGGACAAGCTCACCGCCGAGCAGTACCGGGTCACCCAGCAAAGCGGCACCGAGAGCCCCTTCCTCAACGAATTCTGGGACAAGTTTGAAAAGGGCATCTATGTGGATGTGGTCACCGGGGAACCCCTGTTCTCTTCCGCCGACAAGTTCGAGAGCGGCTGCGGCTGGCCCGCCTTCACCAAGCCCATCGAGGCCCCGGCGGTGGTGGAACTGCCGGACAACAGCCACGGCATGCACCGTACCGAGGTCCGCAGCCGTGCCGGGGACTCCCACCTGGGCCATGTGTTCACCGACGACCCGGAATCCCCCAACGGGGTGCGCTACTGCATCAACAGTGCCTCCCTGCGGTTTGTTCCCTACGCAAAAATGGAAGCGGAAGGCTATGGCTATCTGCTGCCCCTGTTGGAGAAGTAAACTGCGTTTCCCAAATCCTTCCTGAGAGATAGAAAAGGCGCTCCGACCGTCAGGCCGGGGCGCCTTTTCTGAGGATAGTAAAACCCGAAAAATGGGAGAATGGTGTGGGAAACGCGCTGCCTCAGCGGCACCAGCGGGCAAATTCCTCGTCGGTGCACTTGACGTAATGGGTACCGGACACCAGATGGTCGGTGCCCTTGGTGTAGTCGATGCCGGAGGTGGCGTAGTCGTAGGTTTCCGCGGTGCGGCGCTTTTCCACCACCGGGTTGGGCAGGGGAATGGCCGAAAGCAGGCTGCGGGTATACGGGTGGATGGGATTTTCAAAAATCTCCTCGGTGGTGCCGGTCTCCAGCAGATGCCCCAGATGCAGCACACCGATGCGGTCGCTGATGTACTTGACCATGGACAGGTCATGGGCGATGAAGAGGTACGCCGTGCCGGTCTCGGCCTGGATATCCTTCATCAGGTTGACCACCTGGGCCTGGATGGAAACGTCCAGGGCGGAGATGCACTCATCCGCAATGATCAGCTTGGGGTCCATGATCAGGGCCCGGGCAATGCCCACCCGCTGGCGCTGGCCGCCGGAGAACTGGTGGGGATAGCGCTCGGCGTGCTCCGGGGCCAGCCCCACCTTGGCCAGGATCTTCTCCACCTTCTCCCGGCGTTCCTCCCGGGAGCGGTACATGTGGTGGATGTCCAGCCCTTCGGCAATGATGTCCTCCACCTTTTTGCGGGGGTTCAGGCTGGCCATGGGATCCTGGAAGATCATCTGCATCTGGGTGCGCAGGCGGCTGTTGGCCGCCTTGTCCAGCCGGCCGCTGATGTCGTGACCGTCAAAGGTGATCTGTCCGGCGGTGGGGTCATACAGCCGGATGACGCTGCGGCCGATGGTGGACTTGCCGGAGCCGGATTCCCCCACCAGACCGTAGGTCTCGCCGGGACGGATGGTAAAGCTTACATCGTCCACGGCCTTGACCGTAAAGTTGCGGTTGACGCGGAAATACTGCTTGAGGCCCTTGACTTCCAGCAGGGGCGCCTGTTCCTTGTTGACCATCTTACAGCACCTCCTTGGCCGCAACCTTGCGGGCTTCCTCTTTCATCCGCTCCACCCGGGCGCGCAGCTCGGGGGGGATATCCACCTTGGGGGCCCGGGGGTCCAGCAGCCAGGTGGCGGCATAGTGGGTGTCGGTGATCTTGAACATGGGCGGGTCAAGTTCCTCGTCAATGTTCAGGGCAAACCGGTTGCGGGCCGCAAAGGCGTCGCCCGGTTTTTCATGCAGCAGGTTGGGCGGGGAACCGGGGATGGTGTACAGCCGCTCGTCCGCCGTGTCCAGGTCGGGCATGGCCGAAAGCAGACCCCAGGTGTAGGGGTGCCGGGGATCGTAGAAGATCTCGTCGATGGTGCCGGTCTCCACGATCTTGCCCGCGTACATCACGTCCACATAGTCGGCCACCTTGGCCACCACGCCCAGGTCGTGGGTGATGTAGATGACCGAGATGCCCCGCTCCTTCTGGATGCGGCGGATCAGTTCCAGGATCTTGGCCTGGATGGTCACATCCAGGGCGGTGGTGGGTTCGTCGCAGATCAGCAGGTCGGGGTCGCAGGCCAGGGCGATGGCAATGACCACCCGCTGGCGCATGCCGCCGGACAGCTGGTGGGGATAGTTCTTCATCCGCTTTTCGGCGTCGGTGATGCCCACTTCCTCCAGCAGGGTAATGGCCCGCTGCCAGGCTTCCTTCTTGTTCATCTTGAAGTGCCAGAGCATCCCTTCCATGATCTGCTTGCCGATGGGCATGGTGGGGTCCAGGCTGGTCATGGGGTCCTGGAACACCATGGCAATGCGCTTGCCGTTGATGTGGCGGCGGATCCACTTCTTGTCCTTTTTCAGGATGTCCACCGTCTCGGGGGAGCCGTCGGCATGGTGGTAGGAAAATTCGATGGAGCCGGCGTTGATGGTGGCGTTGTGGGCCAGAATGCCCATGGCCGCCTTCATGGTCACCGACTTGCCGGAGCCGGATTCGCCCACCAGGGCCACGGTCTCTCCGCGGTACAGGTCGATGTTCACGCCCCGGATGGCGTGGACCGGACCGGCGGTGGTCTTGAAGGTGATGTCCAGGTCGCGCACTGCCAGCACCCGTTCTTTTTGTTGTTCTGCCATTGTGCGTGCCTCCTTACATGCTCTTCATCTTGGGGTCCAGGGCTTCCCGCAGGCCGTCCGCCACCAGGTTGAAGCTGAGCATCAGCAGCACCATCACCGCAATGGGCGGGATGATCTGGTAGGGATGGGTGGTGAAGCTGTTGTACAGCTCGTTGATCAGCGAACCCAGGGAGCACTGGGGCACCGGGATGCCCAGACCCACAAAGCTCAGGAAAGCCTCGGTGAAGATGGCGGTGGGGATGCTGAACATGACCTGGGTGATGATGGGTCCGATGATGTTGGGCAGCACTTCCCGGAAGATGATGAAGAAGCTGCCGGCACCCAGGGTGCGGGAGGCCAGCACGAACTCCTGCGCCTTGAGCTTGAGCATCTCGGCGCGGGCGATGCGGCTCATGCCCACCCATTCGGTGAGCATCAGGGCAAAGACGATGGTCAGGATACCGGGCTGCAGCACCAACAGCAGCAGGGTGCAGATGACCAGACGGGGAATGCCGTTGGCGATCTCCAGAAACCGCTGCATGAGCATGTCCACCTTGCCCCCGAAATAGCCGGAGATCAGCCCGTAGGACATGCCGATGACCATGTTGATGACCGCGGCGGCCACAGCGATGATCAGGCTGACCCGGGCGCCTTCCCAGGTGCGGGTCCAGATGTCACGGCCGAAGTTGTCGGAGCCGAACCAGTAGTACACATCGTCCAGGCCTTTTTCCTCATACTGGTTGGTGACCCTGGTGCCGGTGGTGGTGGCGATGGTCTCGCTGCCGTCGAAGATGCCCAGATCCTCGATGACGGGGATGCGGGGCGCCAGGTTTTTCTGGCTCAGTTCCTGGCCGGAGTAGGTGTATTCGTTCATGCCGGGGCCCAGAATGGCCATCAGGGTGATGACCACGATCATGATGAGCCCGAACACCGCGCTCTTCTTGCGGAAAAAGCGGATGCGCACGTCCTTCCAGAAGCTCTGGGAGGCAAAGTTGGTGTCGATCTGAATGTCGTCGGCGTTGCCTTTCAGCTGGAAGTCCTTCCCGGTGAAGGTGTGTTCCGGGAAGGCGGCGTTCACGGCGGCGACGTCGTTGAGTGTGTCGATTTTCACACGGGCGGCGGCTGCTTGTGCCATATCAGTTCCCCTCCTTCGAAAGACGGATCCGCGGATCGATGACACCGTACAGGATGTCCACGACCAGCATGATGCCGATGTACATGGCGCTGTAAATGAAGCTCAGGCTGATGACCACATTGTAGTCATTGGACTGGATGGCGTTGACCAGCAGGCTGCCCACGCCGGGAATGGCAAAGATCTTTTCCACCACCAGGGAACCGGTCATCAGGTCCACAATGAGGGGGGCCAGCACGGTGATGATGGGGATCAGGGCGTTGCGCAGGGCATGGCGGAAGATCAGCGCCGGACCGGAAATGCCCTTGCTTTCGGCCAGCAGCATGTAGTCGCTGTCCAGCACTTCCAGCATCTCGCTGCGGGTGAACCGGGCGATGGAGGCCATGGTGAACATGGAAAGGGAGATGCTGGGCAGCACGCTGGAGCCGGTGATATCGTTCACCGTGAACAGCATGGGAAACCACTGCAGCCGGAACCCGAAGGTGTAGGAAAGGCCCAGGGCAAAGACGTAGGACGGCACCGAAACACCGATGACCGAGATGATGGTGGCCAGGGTATCCCAGATGGTATCCCGCTTGAGGGCGGCGATGATGCCCAGGATCAGGCCCACCACAGCGCCCAGCAGCACGGCCATGCCGCCGATCTGGATGGAGATGGGCAGCCGGGTCTGGATCAGCTGGCTGATGGGGGTGTTTTTGGAGATGTTGTAGCTCACACCCAGATCGCCCCGCAGCATACCGCCCACATATTTGAAGAACTGCACAATGACCGGCTGGTCCAGGCCGTACTTGGCGTACAGGGCCGCGCGCATGTCGTCGGTGAGTTTTTCGTCGTTGAAGGGCGAACCGGGCATCAGCTTCATCAGGATGAAGAGCACCAGCAGGATTGCCAGCAGGGTAAACAGCGAAGTCAGGATGCGCTTGAGGATGTATTTCTTCACGGCGGGAGATTCCTCCTTCTGCAAACGGGGGAGAGGGGCGCTGCGCACAACAGCACGGGATTCCCCTGTCAATCAAAAAAGCCGCGCAGCGTGCGGCAAGGCCACTGCGCGGTCAGTTTGCGGTTATCAGCCGGCTTTCACGGCGTTCTTGTACACGCGGTTGAGGGCCACGGGGTGGAACTCGATACCGGTGACGTTGGGGCTGATCATCTCGGCGTTGCACTGGGTGTACAGCGGGAAGATGACGGCCTCGTCCAGAACGATCTTTTCGGCGTCGTACATGGCGCTCCAGCGGCCTTCCGGATCGGTGCACAGATCACCGGTGGTGCAGGATTCGATGATGGCATCGTAGTCGGCGTTGGACCACAGACCGTAGTTGTTGGAGTTGCCGGTGGTCCACATGCTCAGGTAGGTCATGGGATCGGCGTAGTCGGGGCCCCAGCGGGTCAGGCCCAGCTCAAAGTTGCCGTTCTGCATGTCTTCCACGCGCTGCTTCTTGGGTTCGATGACCAGGTTGATGGTCATACCGGGCAGGGTGGTCTCCAGCTGTTCCTTCACGACCTGGGCGACCTTCTGCGGCGCGTCGTCGGAGTCAACGACCATGTCAAACTCAAAGGTATCCACACCCAGTTCCTGCTTGGCGGTCTCGTAGTAGCTCAGGGCCTTGTCGGGGTCATAGGCGCAAACGTCGGAATACTTGGTCTGGTCGGCGCTGAAGTCGCTGCCGTCCGGACCGGTGGCAAACTGCGGGGGCACGGCGGTGAAGGTGGCGGCGCTGCCGTCCTTCAGGACGTCGCTGCAGATGGATTCACGATCCAGGGCGAAGGTCATGGCCAGACGCAGGTTTTCGTTGGCCAGTTCGGGCACACTGCCCATGTTGGGGCTGATGTACCACAGGTAACCGGCGCCGCGGCTGTCAAAAGCGGGGTCATCCTTCACCTGGTCCACCTGTTCGCCGTTGACCAGGGTGATGTCCAGCGCGCCGGTCTGGTAGCTCATCAGGGCCTGCTGGCTGTCCTGGATGACCTGGTAGTTCAGGCCGGACAGCTGCACCTTGTCGGCGTCATAGTAGCTGTCGTTCTTTTCCAGGGTGAAAGCGGTGGCGGCGGGTTCATAGCTGGTCAGGGTGAAGGCGCCGTTGGACAGGACGGTCTCGGGGCTGGTGGCGAAGGTGTCGGCGCAGCTCTCATAGAATTCCTGGTTCACAGGATAGAAGGTGGGGAAGTACATCAGGCTCAGGAAGTAGCTGACGGGCACGTTCAGCTGGACCTGCAGGGTCTTGTCGTCCACGGCGGTGACGCCCAGTTCGGAAACGTCCTTGGTGCCGGCGATGATGTCGGCGGCGTTGACCACCTGGCCGATGTCACTAAGCATGTAGGAGTATTCGGAAGCGGTGGCCGGGTCAACGGCGCGCTGCCAGCCGAAGACGAAGTCGTTGGCGGTGACGGGGTCGCCGTTGGACCAGTTGGCATCTTCCCGGATGTGGAAGGTGTAGGTCTTGCCGTCCTCGCTGACCTCGTAGCTTTCGGCGCAGGCGGGCACGGCGGCACCGGCGGCGTCCATCTGCATCAGACCGTCGGTGAAGTCGGCGATGACCTCAAAGGAGGTGCCGTCGGTGGCCACCTGGGGGTCCAGAGACTGCACAGGGGTCTCCAGCATGACGTTCAGCGCCGAGGACGAAGCCCCGGTGGAATCGGCGGAAGCGGCTTCGCCGGTGGCGGCCGCAGTGGAACTGCCGCCCGAAGCGCCGCAGCCGGTGGCGGTCACTGCCATAGCGGCGGCCATGGCAAAAGCCAGCACGGATTTTGCGTTTTTCATCTGTCTTACCATTCCTCTCACATTCCCACCCGGCCGTGCATCAGGCACGGCATCCATGAGAATATAAAATAAAAAAGCACAAAGACGTACAGGAGCTATCCCGTACGTCTTTGTACTTCGGGTGTCATTATAGTCCTCCCGCAGGCAAAAGAAAAGCCCTTTTCCTCCATTTTGTGCCTCCGGGGCTCTTTTTCTGTGGATTGTACAAACCGAGGGAAAAATATACGCCTCGGATTCGCCAATATTACAACAAAATTTGACAAAGTGTATTTTATACAAAGACAGCCTGAGACTTGTTTGCTGGATTGGCTGTCTAACTGTATTTGCTGCAAATACAGATTCCGGCCGGATTGCCGGCATTCCTAAAAACAGTACTGTATTTTTATGCTGAAAACAGAAGAAAACATACACCGG
>CALXHN010000100.1 GCA_944388105.1 uncultured Gemmiger sp.
GGCCGTCCGGGGTGGAGTGTATGTGGGCGGCAGGGAACGGCCCCTGCCTTTCTTTTATGTTTCCGGCTGCTGGTGGGAAAATTCCTGCTGCCAGAGCAGGCGGTTCTCTTCGGCGCAGCGGTCCCGGAAGCGGGCGTAGGTATCTAAGAACGCCTTTCCCTGGGGGGTCAGGCGGCTGCCGCCTCCGGCATGGCCCCCGGCGGCCCGCTGGGTCAGGGGATAGCCCAACGCTTCCTCCGCCGTGCGCAGCAGACGCAGGGCCTTGGTGTAGGCCATCCCCATGGCCATGGCGGAGGCCCGCAGGGAACCGGTGTCCTCCACCCCCCGCAAAAGGCGGTAGGGACCTTCCCCGAAGAACTTGTTGCCGTTGTCGTCATAGAGATATACGCGGGTCACGGGCTGCATGGGACATCCTCCTCCTTCAGCATCACCAGATGGGATTGGCCGTTGTCGTCGGTGCAGCGGCGCAGGCAGACCGGGCCGTAGATGCGGGACAAGGCGGCGGTGAGGGTCTCATCGCTGTCGGTGCCCGGGTGCACCAGACCCGCCCCCCGGCCCTCCTCCACCAGCAACAGAGCATCGCAGAAGTTGAGGGCCAGGTTGGGGTCGTGCAGGCTCAGCAGCACCGCCCGGTCCCCCTGGGCAGTGAACTGCCGCAACAGATGCAGGGTGCGGTGGCGGGCCCGCAGGTCCAGGGCACTTTCCGGCTCGTCCAGAAACAGCAGCTCCGCCCCCCCTGCCAGCGCCCGGGCCAGCAGGCACAGCTGCTTCTGGCCTTCGCTCAGGGTCAGGTAGCTTTCCCGGTCCCGCCCGGGCAGGCCCACCCTTTCCAGCATGGCGGAAGCCGCCCGACGCATGGCCGGGGTGGGGGGCTGGAGCAGCCCCAGATGGGGGTTGAACCCCATGAGCACCACATCCAGGGCGCTCAGTTCAATGGAAAGCCCGCTGCGCTGGGGGATGTACCCGCACAGTCGGGCCAGGGCCTTGGGGCGCAGGCGTTCCAGCACCCGGCCGTCCAGGGTGCACTGCCCCTTGTGGGGCAGGATGCCGCAGATGGCCTTGATCAGGGTGGTCTTGCCGCTGCCGTTGGCCCCCAGCACCCCCAGAACCTGTCCGGCGGGCAGGGTGAAGGACAGGTCGTGGACCACCTCCCGGCCGTGATACCCGGCGGTGAGGTGGGAGACTTGCAGTTGTTTCATGTCCGTCGGCCCTCCCGCACCAGCAGAAAGACCAGGAAGGGGGCTCCCAGCAGACTGGTGAAGATGCTCACCGGCAGTTCGGTGGCGGCCACACTGCGGGCCAGGATGTCCGCGGCGCAGAGCAGCGCCGACCCGCACAGCCCGCTGAGAACCAGGGTGGGCAGGCGGCTGCCTTTGCACACCAGCCGGGCGGCGTGGGGGGCCAGCAGCCCCACAAAGCTGACCAGCCCGGTCAGGCTGACCACCGCCGCCACCGCCAGGGTGGCCGCCAGCAGCACCAGCAGCCGCAGGGCGGTGACGTTCACCCCCAGCATCCGGGCTTCCCCCTCCTCGGCGCTGAGGAGCAGCACCTGCCGGTGCAAAGCGAACAGGGCCGCCACGCAGAGGGCACAGATGGCCAGGTTCACCGGCAGGGCGGAGGCTTTCACCCCGTTCAGGCTGCCCATGATCCAGTATTCGATGGAAGCCAGCTCCCGTTCCGGGTCGGCGGTGAGCTTCAGGGCCATGAGCACCGTCTGGGCCAGGGCGTGCACCGCGATGCCCGCCAGCACGATGGTGCCGCTCTGCCCCCGGCGGTCCAGGGCCGAAAGCCCCAGGGCCAGCAGCACGGCGGCCAGGGCGCCCCCGAAGGCGGCCAGGGTGATTTCTGCGGCCCCGGACAGGAACAGAATGCCCGCAGCCGCCCCGGCGCTGGCACCGGAGGACACCCCGATGATGTCCGGGGAGGCCAGGGGATTGCGGAAGACCGTCTGGTACACAAAGCCGCACACCCCCAGGGCAAAGCCCCCGCACACCCCGGTGAGGGCCCGGGGCAGGCGCAGGGTCAGAAAGACCTGGCGCTGCATCTCATCCTGAAAAATGCCGGACACGGTCAGGGGATATTTGCCCACCAGAAGGCTGGCTACGGCCAGCGCCGCCACCAGAAGGGCAGCGGCGCTGAGCAGGACGGCCTCAGGCCGCCGGGTAGGTGAAGTGGTAGAAGGTGTCATAGTAGTTGCCCATCACGGCGTTGGCATCCTCGGTGCTCATGACCTCGGGATGCAGGATGGAAGCCAGCCAGACCGAACCCAGAATGCCGCTGGGCACCGGGCTGTCCCAGGCTTCGGCGTCGCCGGGGATCTGGTAGACGTTGCCGTTCTGCACAGCGGTGCAGGAGGCCAGGGCCTCGTCATTGAGCACGTCCTCACAGGTGTAGGAGGCGTCGGACGCCAGGATGATGTAGTCGGGGTCCCAGTCCAGGATCTGCTCGTAGCTCACCTCCGCCCAGTAGGTGTCGGTGATCTCGGCCGCCACGTTCTGGCCGCCTGCCAGACGGATCATGTCGCTCTGGTACATGGCGTCGCCGGCGGTGGACAGCAGGTCGGAGTTGCCCGCCAGGTAGACGGTGGGGCGCTCCACGTCGGCCATCAGGCTTTCCAGCTGGGCGGCCTCGTCGTCGGAGAAGGCCAGCAGTTCATCGGCCAGGGCGGTGCTGCCGGTGGCGGCGCCCACCAGGGAGATGGTCTCTTCCAGCAGCTCCTGGTCCTCCGGGTTGATGAGGATGACCGGGATGCCCATGCCGGACAGGGTTTCGGCGGCGTCCTTCAGCTTCAGGGGCAGGATGACCAGGTCGGGCTCCAGGGCGGCGCAGCCTTCCAGGTCAAACTCCTTGGCGGAGCCCACGTTGGGCAGCTCCAGCAGCTGGGGGGCGCTCAGGGAATAGATGGGCCGGGTGTCGGCCTTGGCCTCAATGCCCACCAGCTTGTCGGTCTGGCCCAGGGCGATGAGCAGGCTGGTGGAAATGTAGTACCCGCTGACGATGCGCTGGGGCTCGGATTCGATGGTGACCGAACGGCCCGCCTGGTCGGTGACGGTGACCGGGAAGGCGGCGGCAGCTTCTTCCGGGGAAGCGGTGGCTTCCACGGTCTCACTGGCGGCCGGGGTCTCGGCGGTGGCGGTGGAAGCGGCGGGGGCACAGCCCACGGCGCTCAGGGCCACAGCGGCGGCCAGCAGGAAAGACAACAGACGTTTCATGGTGGTTTTCTCCTCTTTCTTGGAATTGCAAAGCGTTGTAGTTCAAAAACTACAACGAGATTGTAGCACAGATGGCTTTCGGTTTCAATGAAAATGTGATACTATAATGCTATATAGTGGCAAAATAGCGGGAAAATGCGGATTTTTGCCCAAAATACGGTCCTGCGGGGCCGCGAAGGAGAAATGTTCCGATGCTGAGCATCCAAAACTATCTGCGCGCCGAAAGCCTGGACCAGGCGTACCAGCTCAACCAGAACCGGCGCAGTCATGTGCTGGGCGGCATGCTGTGGCTGCGCCAGTCCGACATCACGGTGGGCACCGCCATCGACCTGTGCGACCTGGGTCTGGATACCATCGAGGAGACCCCGGAGGAGTACCGCATCGGGGCCACGGTGCCCCTGCGCAGGCTGGAACACCACCCCGGCATCGCCGCCCTTACCGGCGGCGCGGTGGAAGCGGCCCTCAAGGACATTGTGGGGGTGCAGTTCCGCAACATGGCCACGGTGGGGGGCAGCATCTGGGGGCGGTTCGGCTTTTCCGACGTGCTCACCGTGCTGCTGGCCGCCGACTGTGCGGTGGAGCTGTACAAGGGCGGGCGCATCCCCCTGGAAACCTTCGCCGCCATGCCCTATGACCGGGACATCCTCACCCATGTGGTGGTGAAAAAGACCCCCGGCCCCATGGCCTATACCGCCGTGCGCATCGCCCGCACCGATTTCCCGGTGCTGACCTGCGCGGCCTCCTGCCTGCAGGGGGAATACAAGGTGGTCATCGGCGCCCGCCCCGGCAAGGCCGTGGTGGTGCGGGATGAACGGGGCCTGCTGAAAAACGGGCTGACCCCTGAGAGCACCAAGGCCTTTGCGGACTACGCCGCCGAAACCGTGCCCACCGGGTCCAATTCCCGGGGCAGCGCCGAATACCGCACCCATCTGGTGCGGGTACTCACCCAGCGGATGCTGTGCCGTCTGGCAGACAAGGAGGGCTGAATTTATGGAAATCAAACTGCAGCTCAACGGTCGGGCGGTCTGCGTGCCCGACGTGGCCCCCGATACCACTTTGTATGATTTTCTGCGCGCCCAGGGCTGTGCCAGCGTGAAATGCGGGTGCGAGACCTCCAACTGCGGGCTGTGCACCGTGTTCCTGGACGATGTGCCGGTGCTTTCCTGCTCCATGCTGGCCGCCCGGGCGGCGGGCCACAAGGTCACCACCCTGGAAGGCTTGCAGGCCGAAGCCGCGGAGTTCGTGGGCTTCATCGCCGACCAGGGCGCCGACCAGTGCGGCTTCTGCAACCCCGGCTTTGTGATGAACACCATCGCCCTGCTGCGGGAAAACCCCGACCCCACCGACGAGGAGATCAAGGCTTACTTATCCGGCAACCTCTGCCGCTGCTCCGGCTACGAAGGGCAGCTGCGGGGCATCCGCCGCTTTCTGGATTCCCGCAAGGAGGTGCCCCATGCCTGAGAACAAGACCAAATACGTGGGCAAGGCGGTGCGCAAGAAGGACTCCCTGCAGCTTTTGCTGGGCAAGCCGGTGTACACCGACGACATCGCCCCCAAAGGCGCCCTGGTGGTCAAGCTGCTGCGCAGCCCCCACGCCAACGCCCTTGTGAAGACCATCGACACCACCATTGCCAAAAAGGTCCCCGGGGTGGTGGATATCTATACCTGGCAGGACGTGCCCGCCACCCGCTTTGCCATTGCGGGCCAGACCTACCCCGAACCCTCCCCCTATGACCGGCTGATCCTGGACCGGCACCTGCGGTTCGTGGGGGACCCGGTGGCCATCATTGCCGCCGAGACCGAGAAGGCCGCCCAAAAGGCCATGAAGCTCATCAAGGTGGAGTACGAGGTGCTGGAGGCGGTGCTGGATTTCCGCACCGCCAAGGACAACCCCGCCCTGGTCCACCCGGAGGAGGACTGGTTCCCGCCCTGTGAGGTGGGCGGGGACAACCACCGCAACCTGGTGGCCAGCGGCGAGGAGAAGGACGGGGACGTGGAGGCGGTGCTGGCGGGATGCGACATCGTCCTGGACCACACCTACCACACCCGGGCGGTGAACCAGGCCATGATGGAGACCTTCCGCACCTACACCGACCTGGACCGGTACGGACGGCTGCATGTGCTCTCCTCCACCCAGATCGTCTTCCACTGCCGGCGCATCCTGTCCCGGGCGCTGGGCATCCCCAAGAGCCGCATCCGGGTGGAAAAGCCCCGCATCGGCGGCGGCTTCGGGGCCAAGCAGACCGCCGTCTGCGAGGTCTACCCCGCCTTTGTCACCATGAAGACCGGCCGCCCCGCCATGATCACCTACACCCGGGAGGAGAGCCAGATCGCCGGTTCCCCCCGCCACGAGATGGAGGTCCGGGTGCGCCTGGGCGCCGACAAGGACGGCCGCATCCGGGCGCTGGACCTGTACACCCTGTCCAACTCCGGCGCTTACGGCGAGCACGGCCCCACCACCGTGGGCCTGTCCGGCCACAAGTCCATCCCCCTGTACACCGGCAGCCTGGAAGCCTTCCGCTTCCGGTATGACGTGGTGTACACCAACCTGCAGGCTGCCGGCGCCTACCGGGGCTACGGCGCCACCCAGGGCATCTTTGCGGTGGAATCCATCGTCAACGAGCTGGCCGAAAAGCTGCACATGGACCCCACCGAGCTGCGGGACCGCAACATGGTGCGGGAAGGGATGATCATGCCCGCCTACTACAACGAACCCGCCAACGCCTGCGCCCTGGACCGGTGCATGGCCCGCTGCCGGGAGATCTTTGACTGGGAACACCGCTACCCTGTGCGGGATATGGGCAACGGCAAGGTCCGGGCCGCCGGTGTGGCCATGGCCATGCAGGGGTCCGGCATCTCCGGGGTGGACGTGGGTTCCGTGACCCTGAAACTCAGCGAGGACGGCACCTACAACCTGATCATCGGCGCCGCCGATATGGGCACCGGATGCGATACCATCCTGGCCCAGATGGTGGCCGAGTGCATGGACTGCCCGGTGGAGGATGTGGCCGTCTTCGGCGCCGACACCGACGTGTCCCCCTATGATTCCGGCTCCTACGCCTCCTCCACCACCTACGTCACCGGCAAGGCGGTGGAAAAGGCCTGCACCGAGCTCACCGGCCGCATCTGCACCATCGGCGCCGAGCTGCTGGGCTGCGACGCCGCCGACGTGACCTTTGCCGGCAGCTGCGTGCGCGCCGCCGACGGCCGCACCGCCAGCCTCACCGACATCGCCTACAAGTCCCAGGTGTCCAACAACTGCGCCGCCGAGGTCACCGCCACCCATTCCTCCCCCGTCTCCCCGCCGCCCTTCATGGTGGGCATGGCGGAGATCGAGCTGGACAAGCTCACCGGCGAGGTCCGGGTGCTGGAATACGACGCCGTGGTGGACTGCGGCACCCCGGTGAACCCGGCCCTGGCCCGGGTGCAGACCGAGGGCGGCATCGCCCAGGGCATCGGCATGACCCTCACCGAGAACGTGACCTACAATGCCGCCGGCAAGCCCATCGAATCCAGCTTCATGCAGTACAAGCTCCCCACCCGCCTGGATGTGGGCCACCTGCATGTGGAGTTCGAGAGCAGCTACGAGCCCACCGGGCCCTTCGGCGCCAAGTCCATCGGCGAGATCGTCATCAACACCCCGGCCCCGGCCATCGCCCACGCCATCATGCGGGCCACCGGCGTCTGGCACCGGGAACTGCCCATCACCCCCGAGGTCATCGCCATGGCCACCCCCGACCAGGACTGACCCCCCGCACCACAGAAACAATGCCCCCGCCCGCCGGAACCACCCGGCGGCGGGGGTTTTTCTTTGCGGCTTTTCAACGGTTCCGGGCTTTTTTGTGGAAAACCCGGCGGTTGACAGGCGGACCGGAGCATGGTATGCTGACCACATAGAAGTTAGAAAAAGCTAACCGGAGCGCTTTTCCTGCATCCGGAACAAGGCCCATACGGGGCCGGAGGAGGCGACGATCAGGCAAGGAATTCTGTGGGCGGCCGGCGGGACCGGCTTTACCTTTCTCATGACAGCCCTGGGGGCGGG
>CALXHN010000101.1 GCA_944388105.1 uncultured Gemmiger sp.
GGGAGAGGGTCAGTTCTTTTTGTAGCCGCACTTGGGGCAGACGCCGTTTTCATTCAGGGCGATGCCGCACAGCGGGCAGCGGTCGATCTGGTTGTGGGTCTCGAACTCCGCGGAGGCGGCGTTCACACCGCTGGTGAAGGTGATCTTGGCAATGTTCAGCTTGTCCTTGAGCAGGTCGTAGACGATCTTGATCATGCCTTCCACCGTCAGGGTCTCCTTGGTGACCACCAGGCGGCATTCCGGGTAGGCGGTGGCCAGCTCTGTCTGGAAGGCGGGGCCCTTCATCTGGTTCTGGGGGGCGCCGTCGCGGATGCCCTGCTCCTCGTACACCTTGAGGATGGCGGGCAGCAGCGGGTCGTCCTGGCGCAGGATGAGGGCGTGGTCAAAGTTTTTCAGAACAGACCAGGCGGTTTTCTGGATCTCATTGCAGGGGAACACCATGTTGACCCCCGGCTCGACGGTGTCCTCCACCTCGATGGTCAGAACGCCGGTGTGGCCGTGGAGATACTGGGCTTCGCCCTTGAAACCGTAGAACCGGTGGGCGTATTGCAGGTCCAATTTCGTGATGCTTCTCATGGTAAAAACCTCCCGTTATCTATATTTACAAGCCCTGGGACTTGCATACTTGGTCAGCCGCTTGTTCCTTGGCGCGGCATTGGGGACACAGGCACCGGATCTTGAGGTCATACCCTTCAATGGCAAAACCGGTCTGACGTTCCAGTTCCCGGGTGAGATCGGACAGATGGATGTCCAGCAAAGCCCCGCACCGGCGGCAGACCAGATGGTCGTGCCGGGTGTTCTTGTCGTACCGGTCCGGGTAGCCGGCCACGCTGATCTTGCGGATCTTTTCCTGGGCGTAGAGGGTGTTCAGGTTGTTGTACACCGTGGCCAGCACCACCGAAGGGCACTGCTGCTTCAGGGCAAAAAAGATCTGTTCCGCCGTCATATGGCTTTGGGAAGAGGAGATGATCTCCAGGATCGTATCGGCATATCTCATACTGTATCACCAAATTTAGAATTATTCTAATTCCAATATACAGAGGCCAGCCCTGTTTGTCAAGCAAAGCGGGCAACTGGGCAAGAAGCGTCCGTTTCTTTCGTTTCAGCGAAACTTCATCATATATTTTCCTGAAAGCGAGCCGCCGTTTTCTCAACAAGGACACGCTCCTGCAAAGGCCGGGGAAGCTGCCGGCCTGCTTCCCCTTCCCGGTATTTCCCGGCCAGTATATGCCTGTGCGGCAGCCCGGTTTCCCCGGTCAGGCAGTTGTGCAAGGGCGTTTTTTTCCTCAAGCAGAGAGAAAGAACCGACATATATTGCGGTTTTCTAGGCTCATGGCACAGAAAAAAGGCAGCGGAATCTTCCACTGCCTTTGAAATGCCGGAAAGGAAAAGGGCCGGGTTCTCAGTTGCCGGCTGCCATGGTTTGGGCCAGATCACAGATGCGGGCCGCGGCGGCACCGTCCAGCAGTTCATGCTGGCGGCGTACCATTCCGGCACAGGTCTCCGGGTCGGCCAGCAGAGCCGCCGCCCGGGCAGCCACCTCCCCGGCGTCGCTGCACACCACGCTCATGCCGTGGGCGGAAAAATAGTCCGCATTGTAGGTCTCGCAGCCGGGAATGCCCGCCGTATGCAGCATGGGAATGCCGCAGACCGCCGCCTCGGTGGACGAGAGGCCCCCGGGCTTGGTGACAAAAAGGTCAGAGGCCCGCATATAGCCAGCCATATCCTCGGTATGGCCCACCACCACGACCTGCGCGCTCTGACGGGGTGCCAGTTCCTCATACAGGGCGCGGTTGTTGCCGCATACAAGCAGCAGGGCGGTGTCGGGATGGTCGGCGATCCCCGCCATGAGGGCGCGGATGGTGTCCCGGATGGTGCCGCCGCCCATGCTGCCCCCCGCTACCAGGATATACCTTTTATCCGGGTCCAGGCCCAGGCGGGCGCAGGCGTCCTTCCGGCTTTCCGGCCGGGAAAAAGCCTGACTGGTGGGGATCCCCAGGGGGTACAGTTTTTCCGCCGGCATCCCCCGCCGGATATAGTCGGGTGCCAGGTCCCGGGCCGGAATGGCATAGGCATCGCACTCGGTCTCCTCGGTGAAGGGAATGCAGACATAGTCGGTGGAGACGTAGAGGGTCCCGGGGATGGACACCCCGCGGTCCTTCAGATTGGTCATGATCTCGGCCGGGTACAGGTGGGTCAGGATGACCACATCACAGGGGTGTTCCCGCAGATAGCCTTCCATGATAGGGACCATGCCCCGGTTCACATAGTACACCGGAGACCGGACCGGCAGATTCCGGTACAGCTGGCCCGCCCGGTACATGGCCCCGAACAGCCGGGGCTGCTTCTGCACCATGGATATATAGGAGCCATCGATCTTCTGGGCCAGCCGGATGCTGTACAGGGTATAGGGATTGAGCACCCGGGCCTTGTGGCCACGGCGTTGCAGTTCTTCGGCAATGGCACGGGCGGCGGAATTGTGTCCCCCGCCGGTGCCGCAGGACAGAATCAGCGCTTCCACAGCGGCTTCACCTCCGGTTGTTCTTTTTTCTCCTTGCTGGTCAGCATCCGCCACAGCACCGCAAAGGAGATGAACCAGAACCCCACGCCAATGGCCGGGGGCCTGACCACAAAGGGCATGCTGGCCAGGGAACAGATATAGGTGGCCAGCGTGCGGTAATAGTTCGGTGTGATCCGAAGGACCACCGAAAACAGAAGGAAAAATGCCGCCAGCACGGCAAAGGGCTGCCATAGCGGCAGAAGCCCCAGCAGGCATCCGAAGGTGACGGCGATGCCCTTGCCGCCGTGAAAGCGGTGGAACGCCGAAAAGGCATGTCCGATCACCGGGGCTGCCATCACCAGGGCGTATGTGTAAGGTTCATGTACCGGGCCTTCCATAAACAGGTGAACGGGCACAAACCCTTTGAGCAGGTCACAGACCAGGGTGAGAACGCCGCACCAGAATCCCCCGTACCGGAACGCATTGGCCGTGCCGGGGTTGTGGTCGTCGCTGATCTCCACCAGATCCCGGCCTGTGAACCACCGCACAAGCAGCTGGGCATAGAGCACGCTGCCCGACAGGTATCCCAGCAACGGGAACAGCAGCATAGGCAAATCAGGTTTCATAGCAGGTCACTTCTCTGTTATCGGCTGGGATGCAGCCGGATTCTTCTTTTCTTGGTCCCGCGCCCCGCAGGATGCCGGGAATACAAAAAGCAGAACCGCCAAAGCACGGGTCCGCCGGACTTTGGGCATGGTTCTGCAGGGGGGATCACTCGGTGCGCAGCGCCGCCACGGGGTCGCTCTTGGCCGCCTTGCTGGCGGGGATCAGACCGCCCAGCAGGGTCAGCACCACGCTCAGGGCAATGAGGACCACCGCACCGCCGACGGGCAGGACGGCGTTCACATCGTTGGAGTTGGCCAGATGGTGGATCAGGGCGTTACCGGGGATGAGGATAATCAGGGTCAGCCCGATGCCGATGAGTCCCGCCGTCAGGCCGATGATGAAGGTTTCGGCATTGAACACCTGGGACACATTCTGCTTGGAAGCACCGATGGCACGCAGGATGCCGATCTCCTTCTTGCGTTCCAGCACGCTGATGTAGGTGATGACGCCGATCATGATGGAAGAGACCACCAGGGAGATGGCCACGAAGGCAATGAGCACATAGCTGATGATATCGATGATGTCGGTCACCGAGGACATCAGGGTGCCCACCGTGTCGGTGTAGGTGATGACCTGGTCTTCCTTGCCCTCCGCCGTCATGCGGTCATTGTAGGCGGTGAGCAGATCAGTCACATGTTCCTTGCTCTCGAAATCCAGGGGGTAGATGCTGATGGTGCTGGGGTCCGCAAAGTCCACATAGTCCAGGGAGCTGAGGTTGCTCTCATAGGTGGCACCCTGGGAGAAGCTCATGGACTGCAGCAGTTCCGAAAGGTCTTCCGCATCCATATTCATGGAGAAGGCGGAAGCAAAATCCTCCGGGTCGAACTGGAAGGCCTCGGCCAGGTTTTCGCCCAGCTTCTGCACCACGCCTTCCATGGCGGTCTGGATGTTGTCGGCGATCTGCTGCATCACCTGCTCCATCACCGAGGCCATGGCCGTCTGGATGGAACTGCCCAGAGACTGGGCCACAGACCCCATGAGGGTCTGCATGTATCCGGTCATGGTGGAGGCCAGCTGGTCCTGCAGGCCGGAGGCATCCACCATGGAGGCGATGCTGCCGGTGAGCAGGGTCTGGGCCTGCTCGCTGCCCATGTAGTCGGCAAAGTAGGCGCCCATCTTGGAAGGATCGGGCAGGCCCTGGGCCACGGTGTAGGCCTGGTAGCCCGCCGCCAGGTCATTGGCCAGGTTGGTCAGCTGCTCCTGGGTGATGGTCCAGTCCTCGGCATTGGGGAAGGTGTCGTTCAGCCATTGGGTGATGATGGCCTGGGCCTGGGGGGTGGCCAGATACTCGGCCAGATAGGTTTGCAGCAGGGCCTGCAGCTCCTCCTCCGTCAGGGTCTGATCGAAGATGTCCGAGTGTTTTTCTTCACAGTAGGTGAAGAATCCGGTGATCACCTCGTTGAGCAGCGCCTTGATCTGCTCCTGGGTGGGGGCGGTGATGCCGTTGGCGTCCAGGATCTCCTGCAGGTTCTCGCTGAGGATCCTGCCCCCCTCCTCGGTTTTCAGGAAAGCCAGGAAGCTCTCCCCCATGCCGGTGTAGTCGGCTTCCGGGTGGGCGGCCATATAGTCGTTCCAGCCGCCCACCAGCCCGGTGACCAGGTTGGTGATGGATTCCTGAGAAACGTTGAACTTGACTCCCTTCATCAGGTCGGCCATGTTCATCTGGGGGAATTCCGGGATATCCAGCTGCAGGCTGTTGGGGTCGATCATGCCGGACAGGTCCACCGATCCCATGTCGATGCCGCTCATATCCATGCTGCCCATATCAAAGGAGCCGGAAAGGCCGTCGGTCAGGGCACTTTCATCAAAGGAGAAGAGGTTTTTCAGCGCGTCCTCGTCCACGCTGACCAGGGACTCCATCTCAAAGCCGCTCTCCCCTTTTTCCTCCCCGAAGGGTTCCCCGGTGAAGACGTTGGTGTGGGGGTCGGCCAGCTGGTCCTGCACGATCTTGCTTTGGGCGGCTTCCTCGGCCACATGGCGGGTCAGGGCGGGCAGGTAGGCAATGCCCGACTGCATGAGCATGCCGCCGTCCTCGGTGGGCTGGACAATGCCCACGATGGTCAAGTCCTCGCCCTTGCTGACCAGGTCCTGCATATAGGCGTCATCGTCCCGCTTGTCCCGCCAGACGCCGTACTCGCTGTCGTATTCATAGTAATCCGGGCTGCTGACCAGCTTGAAGGTGATGCCCAGGATATCGTCGTAGGTATAGGTGCCCATGTCCTGGGGGGTGGTCACGTCCTCCTCATTGACAAACTGATCCACCATCTTGTCCAGTTCCTGGGAATCCCGCAGCCCCAGGGTGTAGAGCATGAAGTCGCTCATGCCGCCCCCGGAGGTCAGTACCAGCACGCATTCGTTGTAGTTTTCCGGCCAGCGGCCCGCCATCACCTGGTACTGGGTGCGGTAGAGGTCCTCGTCGTCCGGCATCTCGTAAAAGACGTCGGTACCCATCATGGAGGACATCATGCTGCTGGAACTCATGGAGGAGCCCAGGCCCATGGCGGCGAAGGAGCTGTCCGGGTTGACCTGGCGCACCCCGTCCTTCTGCTGCAGGTAGACCTGGGGCATGATGTCGTAGGAGTATTCCACCGCGCTGGTGTACTGCTCGATGCCGCTGGTACCGCTGTCCAGCCAGGTCTTGAGGGATTTCAGGTCATTGGAGTTCATGGTGGAGAACATGTTGGTGACCATGTCCAGGATGGCCACCTCCCCTTCCCCGTGCTGGGAGCTGCCGGTGGGTTCGGCCAGCAGGGAGGAAAGGTCAAATCCCGCACTCTGGATCTGCAGAGGGTACTCGGACAAAGTCTCCCGTTCCACATCCTGGATGTACTGGTTCACCCCGGTGGACAGGGACAGAATCAGGGCAATGCCGATGATGCCGATGGACCCGGCAAAGGAGGTCAGGATGGTGCGGGCCTTTTTGGTTTTCAGGTTGTTGAAGCTGAGGGAGAGGGCCGTCAGCAGCGACATGGAGGATTTGCCCATGTTCTTGTGCACCGCTTCGGGCAGTTCTTCCTCCGGCTGGTAGGGGTCGGAGTCGGAGCGGATCTTGCCGTCCCGCAGGTTGACAATGCGGGTAGCATACTGTTTGGCCAGTTCCGGGTTGTGGGAGACCATGACCACCAGGCGGTCCCTGGCCACCTCCTTCAGCAGGTCCATGACCTGCACGCTGGTGGCACTGTCCAGGGCGCCGGTGGGTTCGTCGGCCAGCAGGATGTCCGGGTTGTTCACCAGGGCCCGGGCGATGGCCACCCGCTGCATCTGGCCGCCGGACATCTGGTTGGGCTTTTTGTGCAGCTGTTCCCCCAGGCCCACCTGTTGCAGGGCCTGGATGGCCCGCTGACGGCGTTCGACCTTGCCCACGCCGGAGATGGTCAGGGCCAGTTCCACGTTGGCCAGCACCGTCTGGTGGGGGATCAGGTTGTAGCTCTGGAACACGAACCCGATGGTGTGGTTGCGGTAGGAATCCCAGTCCCGGTCCTTGTACTTTTTGGTGGAGATCCCGTTGATGATGAGGTCGCCGGAATCATACCGGTCCAGCCCGCCGATGATGTTCAGCAGGGTGGTCTTGCCGGAACCGCTGGGGCCCAGAATGGCCACGAACTCGTTGGAACGCAGGTTGAGGGATACATGGTCCAGGGCTTTCTGAACGAAATTGCCGGTCTTGTATTCCTTGCAAATGTCTTTGATCTGAAGCATGGGCTTGTCTCCGTATAAATAAGGAAGGTCCGGGGATGCGGACAAGCACAGGGGGGTGGCTGTACGGCCCCGTGGGAACCGGTTGAAAAGGGGTTCGGCAACGACAAAATCCCCGGAAAGTCGATGTAATCAATCGTATTACAATATGGATAGAATACCATCGGCAAAGC
>CALXHN010000102.1 GCA_944388105.1 uncultured Gemmiger sp.
GGCGCGGGTCAGCCGGGTATAGACCGTGTTGACGTTTTTGCCCAGGATGCCGGCAATTTCGGGGGCGGTATAGCCCTCGTAATAGTGCAGGTAGATCACATCCCGGTAAGGCACCGGCAGGGCAAGGACGGCCTGCAGAACCTCCCGCTGCTCCGTCTCTGCGGGCATGGCCCGGTCCGTCAGTTCTTCCAGCGGTACCGTCCGGCTGCGGAAGAAGCTCTTGAGCAGGTCCTTGCAGGCATTGAGGGTCACCCGGATGATCCAGGCCCGCTCGTGTTCTTCCGACGCAAAGGGTTCGCCGTGGAGCAGATACTTCACAAAGACCGTCTGGAAGATATCCTCCGTATCGGCCCGGTTTTTGAGGTGCACGAAACAGATGCGCCGCACTGTGTCGGCGTATCGTTCAATGGCTCTGTTCACCTCTTGTTCGCTCCGCATGCCAATCCCCTGCCCGCTGCCTGCCTTTTATCCGCCGCAATGGCCATGACCCCGGCCGTGGTGCCCGCCGGCCATGCTGCCGCAGGCCGCTCCGCACACATCACACACCCCGTCACCGTCTGCATCGTTCCAGCAGGTCACCGCCTCCGCGCAGATATCGCACAGGCCGTCCCCGTCCGTATCCCGGCGGCAGGTATGATCGCCGCATACGGTGTTTCCGTCCACATCCGTCCGGCAGACGCTCTGCGCCGCCGTGATGCCGCTGATGCCATAGCCGCCGTGATGGCCGGCTGCCAGTGCGCCCGTTGCGCAGACGCCGAAAACCAGCGCCGCCACCAGACCCGTTACCATTGCTTTTTTCATCTGGATACCCTCCCGTGATTCTGTGGGCATACCGCCCGTTGCGGCCCTGAGGCCTCTTTCACCTGGAATACGACCGAGAGGGGCCGATCCATTCATCGGCTCTCCACTTTTTTTCTTTGTTCATCTTACCCCGCCCCTTCCGGCGGTGTCAACCGGCAGGGCTGCGTGCGGGGGCCGGCCTTTCAGGCAAACTGCACCCGTGTTTCCAGCACCGTGGTCCCGGGGCGGATGTCATACCGCACCAGGGGGATCTGGCATTTGGGAAATACCAGGCTGGTGTTGGGGACGGGCTCCAGCACCGCCGGCGTACCGCCAGACAGCGAGGACACCGCACAGAATCCGCCGGGGTATGCCGCGCGGGCGGCGGGGCCGTCCGTTTCCGCCAGGGCACCGGGCACATCGGCGGGCAGCGCAAATCCCGCATCAAAGGCCTCACAGGGAAAGGCGGCGGTGACGGTGTGCCGGCGCAGATGGCCGTCGGCCAGCAGGGTGATCTCGGTCACCACCTCCACCCCGGGCAGCGCAGACCACTGCCAGCGGATCCCGTTCCCGGTCAGGGTCCAGTCACCGCCGTTGCCCCGGACAAAGATCTGGCCGAGATACCGGAAACAAAGGGTGGAATCGGGGGCCGCCTCCTCCAGTGTGCGCTGGGACCGGGCAATGCAGAAGGGATACCGGGAACTGTAGCAGAACTTGGCATACTTTTCCTCCATCTGGGGAAAGGCATGTCCGATCCGCAGTCCGGCCGGATAGATCACCGCTGCGCCCTGCACGCGCTGGGCCAGGACATCCGCCTGGGGCAGCGGTTTTGCGGATTCCAGCGCCGGCATGGGCGCCGGTGTGACGGTCCAGAAGGGGTGGTCCTTTGGCAGCATCAGAAAAGCAAACGCCTTCATGCACCAGTAGGGGGACCCGGGGGCGTTGTAGTTTTCCGACATCATCAGGTTGGGATACCCGTAGCCGATGCTCAGCACGCCCCCGTTGTCCCGGATGGGCCTCTGGCCCCACCAGTCCAGGTGGCGGACCACCAGGCCCTTGAGCACGGCAAGGGGCAGAACGGGGATTTCCAGGCCGATGCACAGGGAGAAAAAGGCACACTGGGCAAAGCGGTAGGTCTGGGACCGGCCGTAGGCCACGGCGGGGCCGTCATCCCCGAACCAGTACACAAAACTCCGGGCAAATTCTTCGGCCCGCTGCCGGAAGCGGCTGCACCGCACGGGGTCCTCCTCCTGCATGACGGCGGCGTACAGCAGGGAATAAAACAGGATGGCAAAGCCGTTGTAGTAATCCTTCTGTCCGTTTTTGCCGTCCCGGTACCAGCCGCCCTCCGCATAATAGCTGTCGATGCGCTGCAGCCCCAGTTCCAGGCGCTCGGCACTGTAGGGACGGCCCCGTTTTTTCAGGGCGCAGTTCACCAGGATGCAGAAAAACTGCCAGTTGCTCTGGCTGCATTCATACCGGTTGATCTGGTTCAGCCACGCGGCCAGACGGTCTTTTTCTTCCTCCGCCAGCGGGTCCCACAGGACCCCGGGGGTCAGCAGCAGGCCGTAGGCGATGGCGGCCATCTCCACAAATTTCTGGTCCAGATCCCGGCAGGGGCCCCAATAACCGGGGCTTTGCGGGTCGGTCCCGGCTGCCAGACCCCGGCGGCAGAGCGCCTCCCATTCGGGGGCACGGCCTCCCCCCGCCCAGAAGGGTACCAGCCCCCACAGGGGACGGCTGAACGCCTCCATCGGTATGGTGGCGGTCTCATAGTGGGCGGCGGTGGCCCCCAGATCAAAGCCGGAACCGGCGGGTGTCAGCCGGGATCTCAACGGTTCCAGAAGAGCCAGCATGCGGCCGGCCCAGACGTCCCGTTCATTCATTTTCATGCGCCTCCCCTTTGCCGGCCAGGAACTCCTTGCGGTATGCCGCGGGCGTCTTGCCGTAATACCGGCTGAACACCTCGTTGAAATAGCGGTAATCCCGGAATCCCACCTCGTCGGCGATCTCGTAGCTGCGTTTGTCCGTACTGAGCAGCAGTTCCATGGCGTGTTCCATCCGCACGCGGTTCAGATAATCCTTGAAGTTCTGCCCTACCTGCTTTTTGAAGTAGCTGCTGAAGTAAAAGGAATTCATATGAATGTGCTTGGCCAGGACATCCAGGGTCAGGTTTTCCCGGTAGTGTTCGGAGATGTAGTCCATGACCCGGCGGATGTCCTTGTGTTCGTTCTTCCGCACCTGACTGGCCATCTTTTCGTACAGTTCGTCCAGAGCCTGCCGGAACAGCCGGGTCACGGCGCGGTAGTCGGGGGCTTCCCGGGCCGCATCCATCAGTTCATTGCTGCCCCCCGCACAGCGCACGCCGGTTTTTTCCAGCCGGTCCTGGATCATGCGGCGGCAGACCAGAAGATGGTACATGGCGGTATCGGCACGGCCGTCCGCGGCGCAGGCCACCGCATCCAGGTACCGGTCCACCGCCGCGCTGCAGGCGTCCCGGTCCTGCTCCATGAAGGTGGAGGCGATCTCCTCCTGCAGGGCATGGAGCTGGGCGGGCGTGGCCTGCCGCTCCGCAAAGGGCGACCGGTCCATGGCCAGCACCGTATCCGGCAGCCAGCCTTCAAAGTAGAAATAGCGCTGGCACACATCCCGGCAGGGACGGGTATAGGTGGGGACCAGATTCATCTCCGTTGTGGCGGGACTGTACACGAATCCCACCGAACACCCGCTGCGCTGGGACAGTTTTTTCTGCACCTCATGGAGCCAGTCGTCCGCCTGCTGTTCGGTCATATCGGTCAGGAGCAGGAAATAGTTCTGCCCTTTCTGGAAGGCAAATCCCCGTTTTTCCTGCTGGCACAGGGTGTCCAGCTGGCCGAAGAAGGAGAACTTGATCAGCTGCATCTCCATCTGGTTGCGCCCGGTCAGCCCCAGGGGCTGCACCACCACCAGCAGATACCGGGACGGCGAGAGGGCCGCCGCCCGACTGAAGGCTTCCTGCAGTCCGTTGCCGGTGGAGGGGCCGTCCGGCTCCTCGTAGTCCACCGAGACCGGCAGGCATTTCTGCACGGCGCGGAGCAGTTCGTCCTTCTTGACGGGTTTGAGCAGATATTCCACGGCCCCGTAGCTCAGGGCGTCGTGGGCATAGGAAAAGTCCTGGAACCCGCTGATGAAGATGACCTTTGTCTTTGACTGCACCGCATACAGCGCTTTCAGGATCTCAATGCCGATCATTCCGGGCATGGAGATATCCAGCAGGGCCAGGTCCGGTTTCCGGGCCAGGATCTCACTCAAAGCATCGCTGCCGTTTTCACAGGTGCAGCAGATCTCGATGCCCAGCTGGGACCAGTCGATCAGCATTTTCAGGCCGTTGATGATGACCGGTTCGTCATCCGCGATCAGCATGGTCAGCATGCGTATTTTCCTCCTTGTCTTCCCGGCTCTTCAGGTTGCCCGGGATGGTCACATGGATGACCGTGCCTACCCCCGGGGTGCTGAACAGGGAGATGCCGTATTCAGTCCCGTACAGGTAGCGCAGCCGGTCATGGACATTTTTCAGCCCGATGCTGCCCCACTCATAATCCTTCTTCTCCCCCGGCTGGTCGCTGTCCAGCAGGGCATAGATGCGGTTCACCGCCTCCTCGGTCATGCCCACCCCGTTGTCCATGACGGTGAGCACGATCTTGTCCTCCACCCGTTCCGCCGCCAGCTGGATATGCCCCTGGCCTTCCATGGGCTTGATGCCGTGGATGAAGGCGTTTTCCACAATGGGCTGCAGGATCAGTTTGGGGATCAGGCAGTCCACCAGATGGCCGCAGCTGCAGGAAAAGACCACCTTGTTGTTGAAGCGGCAGTTGAGCAGATACACATACTTGGTCAGGATGTCGATCTCCCTGCGCAGGGGCACCAGGTCATTGACGGTGCCGATCACATACCGTATCTGATCGGACAGGGCCTCCACCATCTCCGCCACCATGTTGTCCTGCCGGCTGACGGCGGTCATGCGGATGACTTCCAGGGTGTTGTACAGGAAATGGGGGTAGATCTGGCTTTTCAGGGCGTTGAGCTCGGCTTCGGTCTGTTTGATCTTGGCCACATAGACCTGCTTGGTATAGGTGTCCAGCTCGGCGCTCATCCGGTTGAACCGCTGGGTCAGATAGCCCAGTTCATCGTTGGAGGTCACCGGGATGCGGCCGGAGAAGTTGCCGCTTTCCACCTCGCCCATATGCTGGATAATGTTGCGCAGCGGCTGGGTCAGACGACGGGAGAAGAACATGGCCCCCAGCAGCAGGCAGGCCAGGGACAGGGCGGCCACCACGGTGATGATCTGCTGCATGGCCCGGATCTGGGCTTCGATGGGCAGGCGGCTCTGGGTGCACCAGACCGTCAGGCCGTATTCCGGGATCTCCTGCTGCAGGCACATCTGCCCGTGGGAAGGCTCTACTGAAGTGTCCAGGGTCTGGCCCGCCAGTGTTTCGTCGGAGGAAAAGTAGCAGTGTCCGGCGGCGTCGGTCACATAGACGGTGCCGCCGTCGGTCAGGTTCAGGGTATCAAACAGCTGGTCGAAGGTGTCGGTGCTCAGATCGATGAACAGGGTGCCCAGGTATTTTTCGTTGCCCACGGTGCCGGTGATGTCGTAATAGTTGCGTCCCACCGTGAGCACATACTGGGTGCGGGACCCGCGGAACCCCACATAGTCCAGCTTGTGGGTGGGGATCAGCAGCATTTTGCGGCTGGTGGTGTCCAGACGGCTGTAGCCGATCATCTCCAGGAAAAGGGCGTCATCAAAGTTGGAGTTGTTGTAGTTGCCCTTGTGGTAGCACACGGGGGTCTGCCCTGCGGGGGCGTAGACGAAATGGGTGGCCTCGATGCTGGGATCGGTCTTGTTCAGATAATTCAGGAACAGCCCCATCTCCCACCGGATGGACGCGGCCACATCCGCACTGTCCGTGAAATACTCTCCCGTCAGGATCTTGTGCAGGTTGTCGTAGTTGTTGTAATCATAGGAAAAGTCCCCCTGGGAGGAATAGTTGTAGTAGTAGCAGAACTTGGACAGGTCGGTGTAGCTGTCCAGCCGGGCCCGGATGGAATAGGCCGAATAGGCGATGGCGTCCTCATAGACCGTTTCCAGGCTGTCCCGGTACTCGGTGAGCATCTGGCGCTGCATCACGGTGGTCAGCAGTACGATGGGCAGGATGCCCAGCAGGATGGTGACGATGGTGAATTTTGCAAACAGACTGACCCGGAGCGGGCGGCGTGCTTTTTCCATGATGCGTTCACTCCAAAAATCCAAAATTGGGTGCGGGCATCTGCCCGCACCCAATCATACCATAACAGAGCCTTTTTTTCACCCTTTGGCCGCGCCGGACATGATGCCTTTGACGAAGTATTTCTGCAGGCAGACATAGATGATCAGCGCAGGTACCAGCGAGATCAGCGTACCGGCAAACACGATGTCCCAGCGGGCGGTGTACTGACCCACGAAGGAGTAGACCGCCACCGTGATGGTCTTGGCCTGATCGGAGGGCAGTGCCAGGTAAGGCATGAGGAAGTCGTTCCAGATTCCCAGACCGTTGAGCACGATCAGGGAGGCGGTGCAGGGGCCCAGCAGCGGGAACACCACACGCCAGAAGGCCATGAACTCGGTGCAGCCGTCGATCTTGGCGGCTTCCTCGATTTCCAGGGGCACGCCTTTCAGGAAGCTGGTGTACAGCAGGGTGCCGAAGGCCACCGACCCGGAGATGTAGCAGATGATGGGGCCCCACAGGGTACCGTAGATGTGGAAGACCTTCATCTCCTTGAACAGGGGGAACATGTACAGATGGAAGGGCACCATCATGCCGGCGGTGAAGTAGAGGTAGATGAACTTGGTGCTGCGGCTTCTGTGACGCTCGATGGCGTAGGCGGCCAGCGGCACGATGAGGACGATGAGGATCTCACTGACCACGGTCAGGAACACCGTGTGCCAGATGGCGGTGAAGAAATCCGTCTTGGCGAACAGATCCTGGAAGTTTTTCAGGTACAGCTCGGTGGGAAAAGACAGGGGCGATTTCAGGATATCGCCGTTGCTTTTGAAGGCGGAGATCACCGCAAAGTAGATGGGATAGACAAAGAGGAAGGCCAGAACTGCCGTGACAACGAAGGTGACAACGGTGGAT
>CALXHN010000103.1 GCA_944388105.1 uncultured Gemmiger sp.
CATCCGGCGTTTCATACAAGCTGACCATGGCGTGGTATTCGTCGGCATAGTCCATACCATGGTAATACACAAAGCTCCCGGAACCGCACACGATCTGCCGCCCTGCCAGAGAAAATACCGGCGTCAGGTGATCGTCGCTGGTCAGGAACAAAGCATCCGGCTCGGCATTCGCATCCACATAGGCTGCCATCTGAATGTCGGTGGCGCTCCATTGCTGATAATCGCTCACCACTTCCCGCCCCAAGGTCAGCACACTTCCGAACATGCCCACAAAGCAGCACAGAGCCATGCCCAGAACCCCCAGGGGGCGGGAATGCATCCTTCCCCACAGGTCGCACAGGAGAGAAGCCACCAGCATACAGCCCAAAGCATGCCAGATGAACAGCAGCTTGTTGTTGTCATAATTGTTGGGCTGGAACACCACACACTCGGCCAGAGCCCAGATCAGAACCCCGCCGCCATAAAACCACCGCTGCCGGCGATTGGCATGGAAAAAGGCGGGAATCAGCAGCAGATATACAAGACCGATGTTTTTGATGTAGAACCAGAAATAGTTGTCCTTGAGCCCGGAGCCGTCGTTGTTTATCCAATTGAAATGGAGGCGTAGCATGTTCTCTCCGCTTACCGACTGGGCAAACACGGTGGCCCACATCTGGGCGAACCAGACCACACCGCATACCAGGGCCAGCCAGAACCAGGGCAGAAGCACTGTGCGCACCCGCGGTCGATGCGCCAGAGTGTAGATCCCACAGGCCAGACAGCACAGAACCAGCGCCAGGGCGGAATGTGTCTGCATCAACGGCAGGGGAAGGACCAGCACCGCCAGGGGTAGCCAAAGGCGGGGACGGCTTTCCATGCAGAACCGCCACAAAAGATAGAGTGCCGGGAACAGCAGGGACCATCCGAACAGGGTGGCTCTCTGGGGAAGCAGCAGATCGGCCAGAGGATTCACCCAGATCACATTGTGGGCGGTGTCATTGGTGGGGGTGGTGTAGAATCCGGTGAAGATGGAAAGAAAGGTCTCTTTATCTCGCAGAAAATAGACAAACCCAAACCCGCTGCCCAGAAAGAACAGCCAGAAGGCCAGACTGGCTTTGGCGGAGGACTCCAGGACCCGGTTTGCCAGCTGCCAGAACATCAGATACACCGCCACAAAAGCCGGCAGCATGGGCAGAATGTAGGCGAGACGCAGATCGCTGCCCAGCACCAGAAAAACGCTGGAAACGCATTCGCATAAAAATGGGTAGCCAAATCGGTTTTCCCCGGCCAGCAGGGGATACAGCGGCGGGAACTGTCCGGTGACCGCAATATTTTTAATGAATCCCAGATGCATGGCCATGTCGCCGTAGCAGCTTTGTCCGGTGTGGTAGGCTCCGTCAACCAGGTGCAGCACATGGGTGTGCAGCAGATAAACAGTCAGCGCCAGCATGGGCAGAACACAAGCCCACATGGCAGCGGCACCCTGCCCTGCATGGAGGGAGGGAAGCGGGCCGCCCCGCAGCAGCAGCCATGCAATCATGACAAAACCGACCCCACCCGCACAGAGAAGGGCGGGCATGGTGAATCCCAGAAACAGGGCAAAAAAGGCGGGCAGTATGGCCAGAAAGCTGACGCCGAAGGCACAGCCCAGTCCGACGACAGTTCCAACGCCGGCTCCCGGCAAGGTCCGGCGGGCGGCCAGAAATCCGGCCAGCAGAAACAGGACCAAGTAGGCGCAACTCAGCAAAGCACCGATCATCATACACCCTCCAGGTCAAAGGGAGGCGTATACTCCTCCCGTGCGCTGCTTTTTTCCTGCATATATCCGTCGGTCAGACCAAGGGCAATGGCGGCATCCACCACCTTGCGGTATTCGTAAGTGGTGATGCGCCGTCCCAGCTTATGTTCATCCGCGTGATAGAAGGGGGTGAACTGACTCATCAGACTGGTCAGGAACGGTACCCCCACCTCCTGCCGGATCTCGGCCAGACGCCGCAGAACCGCCAGACTGTCCTCCACATGCCCGGGCAGGGCCAGATGCCGCACGATCACCCCGCGCCGCAGATATCCGTCTTCTCCGAAAACCGGCGCCCCGGTCTGGCGCAGCATCTCGCACAGAGCCGCATCCGCAGCGGCGGGGTAGTCTGCCGCCCGGGACAATTCCGCTGCAAGGGCAGGGGAGGCATATTTGTAATCGGTGAGCCAGATATCCACATAGGACTTCAGTGCCTGTACAGTCTCTATGGTCTCATAGCCGCCGGTGTTGTAGACCACCGGCAGGTGCAGACCCCGGCGGCGGGCTTTCTCCAGGGCAGCCGTCACCCAGGGCAGCCATTGGGTGGCTGTGACAAGATTGATGTTCTGCGCGCCTTTTTCCTGCAGTTCCAGAAAAATTTCGCACAGACGGTTTTCGTCAATATCCTTACCCAATCCCTGCTGACTGATGGCGTAATTCTGGCAATAGCAGCACCCCAGTGCGCAGCCGGTGAAAAACACAGTGCCGCTGCCGGTGGGGGCGTTGGGATCGCCGCTCAGGCAGGGTTCTTCCCAGTGGTGCAGGGCGGCACGGGCTACCCGCAGGGTGCCGCCGGCACCGCACACGCCGGTTTTGCCGGCCGCACGGTCGGCACCGCAGGCCCGGGGACACAGATGACAACAGGTTGGTAAAACAGGCATGGACAGAATCTCCTTTGTGAAAAAGCTGGTCTTTTGATAAACAGTTTAGCACAAAACGCCAAAATGTGGTATACTAATAGAAACCAAGCGGTAGAGTTCCCGATGACAGAGGAAAAACCGCATACAAACGAAAAAAAGGAGATCCGCTATGTCTACCCCTCATAATCGCGCCGAAAAAGGTGACTTCGCCCGCACCGTCCTGATGCCCGGTGACCCCCTGCGCGCCAAATTCATTGCCGAGACCTTCCTCGAATCCCCTCGTCTTGTCACCGATGTCCGTGGCATGCTGGGCTATACCGGGACCTATCAGGGCCGGCCTGTCAGCGTCATGGGCAGCGGTATGGGCATGCCCTCCATCGGTATCTATTCCTATGAGCTGTACACCCAGTACGGGGTGGACAACATCATCCGTATCGGTTCTGCTGGTTCCTATACCCCTAAAGCCAAACTGTTTGATGTGCTTCTGTCTACCGGCGCTTATTCCGAAAGCAATTATGCCGTGACCCAGTCCGGTGACACCGACGAGATCCAGCGCCCCAGTGAGGCCCTGAATGAAGCTCTGCGCCGCAGCGCCGCCGCCCAGAATATTCCCCTCATTGAGGGCGTTATCCATTCTGCCGACGTTTTCTACCGGGAGCCCAGTGATGAAAAACCGGCGTACTGGGAACGCCTGCGGGACGAGAAAGGTTGTCTGGCCGTGGAAATGGAGAGTTTTGCCCTGTTCCACAATGCCAAGGTCCTGGGCAAACACGCGGCCTGCCTGCTGACGATTTCGGACAGCTTTGTTTCGCCGGAGATCACCACCGCCGAGCAGCGTCAGACCAGCTTCACGGCCATGATGAAGGTGGCGCTGGGGGCCGACCTGTGAGCGCCGCCCTTTCGGCCGAGACCCGCACCGAATTGATTCGGGCGGCATTTGCGGCCCGGAAATTTGCCTATGTGCCGTATTCTCACTTTCGGGTGGGGGCGGCTCTGCTGGCACAGGACGGCCGGGTCTTCACCGGCTGCAATATCGAAAATGCCGGTTACACCCCCACCAACTGCGCAGAGCGCACGGCGCTGTTCAAAGCGGTCAGTGAGGGGGTGACCCACTTTTCGGCCATCGCCATTGTGGGGAGCCTGGAAGGCAAGACCAACACGTTGGTCACCGGTCCCTGCGGCGTCTGCCGTCAGGCACTGTATGAATTCGGCGGTCCGTCCCTCATCGTGATCATGGCCAAGAGTGAGGAGGATTATGTCGAGACGACTCTCGGCGAGCTGCTGCCCTACGGTTTTGGCCCCCGAAATCTGGAACTCGACCCCGTTTAAAAGGAGTTTTCTGTATTTATGTGTCAGTACCCTCGTTTTCGTAAAATCCGGCATGGAATGACGGCGGCGCTTTGCAGCCTGCTGGCCGTTTCCCTGTGTGCCTGTTCGGCCGCTCCTTCCTCCTCTTCTTCAGGGGCGCAGGCCGTGGAAGAATCTCCGCTGGTGGATGACAGCCTGTACGTTTATGATGTGGAAGAAGAAGTTGCGCTGAGCAGGCAGGGGAGCACCGTGGCCTTTGTGGCGGATACCGCCGGCACGGAGACCGGTCCGGATGCGGCCCTGTGGCGCGGCGTGCAGGCGTTTGCCGATACCTTCGGGTATACCGCGCAGCTTTATCAGGCAGAGGAGGATTCTCTGGCTGCCAGGGAAAGCGCGCTGCGCACGGCGGCACAGAGTGGTGCCGCCATGGTGGTCTGCCGCGGTGATGAGATGGCGACAGCGCTGTACAGTGTACAGAATGACGACCCGTCGGTATCTTTCCTTCTGTTTGATGCGGAACCGCATACCGAGGACTATACCGCCTATCAGACGGCCTCCAATACCAGCTGTGTGATGTTCAGTGAAGAACAGGCCGGGTATCTGGCCGGGTATGCGGTGGTCATTGATGGCCGGACCAAGCTGGGGTTTGTGGGAGCCGAAGCCATGCCGGATACGGTGCGCTACTGCACAGGTTTTCTGCAGGGCGTGGATGCTGCCGCCCAGAGCCAGGGTGTACAGGCCAGCGTGGAAGTTTGGTATGTAGGCAGTGAGAATGCCGGTGACGTTGTGACCCAGCGTATGGGCGAATGGTATGGCAGCGGCGTACAGGCGGTCATGGCTGCCGGAGAAGGAACCCTGCAGGAGTGCATTGACGCAGCCCAGGGCACCGGCGCCGTGGTCATCGGCACGGACTGGGACTGCACAGACTCTGACAGTGTTGTGCTGACCAGCGCCATGAAGAATTATTCCAGCGAAGTGCAGCATGCCCTGTATGAGTATTTCAAGACCGGCGGCTGGGGCAGCAATGGAGGCAGCACCGTTCGTGTGGAGGCTTCCGAAAATGCAGTTGGACTGCCGCAGGTCAACTGGCGCATGACAGACTTTACCCAGCGGGAATATGAAAAGATTTACAAGAACCTGCACGACAGCGTCACCAAGGTGGAACGCCTCTCGGATGCTTCCTCCTTGCCGGAAACGCCCAATGTGGCCGTGGATGTTTTGGGATAATTGGCGTTTTGTTATGTTTTTGTAATTTGATTTCGTTGTTTTTTCCATTGAAAAAAACGAATAAATCCAGTATACTGAACCTGACAGGCGGGCGCTGTGGAGTGTTATGCACGCATGCGCCCGCTCTTTATTTTTACCTTTTCCCAACGAAAAAGGAGAGTACGAGATGAAAAAGTTTCTTTCCCTGAGCATGGCCGCTGTCATGGCACTGTCTCTGGCTGCCTGCGGCGGCAGCGGTGACACCGCCGCTTCCGGCAGCACCGCCACCAACGCCACCGCCGAAGGTGCCGCTTCCGCCGAGATCACTGGCATCGCCCAGGTCTGCGACGTGGGTACCATCGACGACGAAAGCTTCAACCAGGGCTGCTGGACTGCCGTGGAAGCCTACGGCGAGGCCAATGGTATCAACGTTGATTACTATCTGCCGCCGAGCGAAGATGCCAACGATGAGGACCGCCAGACCCTGATCCGCAATGCGGTCAACGACGGCGCCAACACCGTTGTCTGCGTCGGCTACCTGTATGGTCCCTCTCTGGCCTGGGCTGCCACCGAATACCCGGATGTCCACTTCATCGCTGTGGACGTGACCGTGGCTGACATCGGCACCGAGACCATCCCCGCCAACGTCTACTGCATCACCTACAAGGAAGAGCAGGCTGGTTATCTGGCCGGCTACGCCGCTGTCAAGGACGGCTTCACCGAGCTGGGCTTCCTGGGCGGCATGGCGGTTCCCGCTGTTATCCGCTTCGGCTACGGCTATGTGCAGGGCGCTGACGCCGCTGCGCAGGAGCTGGGCACCAACGTCAACATCAAGTACTGGTACGGCGGCGCCTTCTCCGGCGATGCCAACATCACCGCCAAGATGGAGAGCTGGTACTCTGCCGGCACCCAGGTTGTCTTTGCCTGCGGCGGCGGTATCTACACCAGCGCTGTGGAAGCGGCTGTCAAGCATGACGGCAAGGTCATCGGCGTTGACGTTGACCAGAACTACATCGGCGAACAGGGTGTTGCCGATGGCAAGTACAGCTACAACCCGTTTGTGACCTCCGCCATGAAGGGCCTGAGCGCAGGCGTTACCGACGCTCTGGAGCATGTGGCTGCCGGTACCTGGGACACCATCGCCGGCACCAACTTCATCTATGGCCTGCAGGAGGGCGATTATGTCGGTCTGCCCACCGCGGAAGACAGCTGGAATTTCAGCACCTTCACCGTGGAAGAGTATGAGGCCGAAGTGGAAAAGATCCGCAATGGCGAGATCGCCGTCGACAACAACTCCGACGATGCCACCAAGCCCACCACCAGCGAGTATGTTACGGTTGACTATCAGGTCTGATTCCTGAAATCAATTGCCCGAAAAATGCGTAAGCGGCGGACGCCAGATCACGGCGTTCGCCGCTTTTTTTTCGTAAAGCAAAAATCGGCGATTTTTTGCAAAAAAGTAGCTCAAATAACTTGTGAAGATTTACAAATAATTGTATAATGAGCACAAGAAACAGTTTTTGAAAGGAGCGTGAGCAGATTGGCAGAGGATTTCGTTATTGAGATGCTTCACATCACCAAGGAATTTCCCGGCATAAAAGCCAACGATGATGTGACTCTGCAGCTGCGCCGGGGCGAAGTGCACGCCCTCCTGGGCGAGAACGGTGCAGGTAAATCCACGCTGATGAGCGTATTGTTCGGTCTGTACCAGCCCGAAAAGGGCATCATCAAAAAGAACGGCAAAGAGGTCAACATCAAGGACCCCAA